>JASHQN010000052.1 GCA_030039135.1 Thermoplasmata archaeon
GTAACCCTGCATTCATCGGCCCCGAGCGCCGAGGCGCCGGACCCCAACCCATTAGTCCCAGAACACGATACCCTGGGCCGCGCGAACCCGGGGTCGCTACGGAGGTCGGGCCGTGCCGTACGTCGAGTACGACGAAGTGGAGGCCATCTGCTCGGACTGCGGCCGCACCTTCCGCTCGGAGGAGGCGCTGGCCGCCCACCACGAGGAGAGCCACTCGGGCGTCGAGGCTAGGGTCGCCGTGCCCCACGCCCGCCGGGCGACCTTCTCCTGCCCGATCTGCCATCGCTCGTTCGCGGCCGCAGGTCCCCTTCGCACCCACACGCGCGTCGCGCACCGCTCCGCGAACCCCCCACCGACCCCGGGGCCGGCGCGGGGCTAGCGCCATGGCGGCGGAGCAACGCTAATCGAGGGCGCCGCGTCGCCCCCAGGGTCCCGAATCCACGATCATGGTGTCGATCCCGTGGGAGAGCGTCGCGTTCTGGACCGCGTTCAGCACCTGGGCGCTCGCGACCGGGACGCTGATCCTGCTCTACTGGCAGACCCGCCAGGCGCAGGTCCTCAACTCCGCGAACGCGGTCATGAGCCTGCGGGACAAGTTCGACTCCACGCGGATGCGTTCGGTCCGCCGCCACCTCGCCGACCGGCTGCTGAAGCAGGCGCACGAGGATATCGCCAGCCTCGAGGTCGTCACCTTCTTCGAGCTCGTCGGCACGCTGACCCACCGACGCATCCTGGACGAGGACCTGGTCTGGGAGGCCTTCGGGTCGTGGATCACGTCGTACTGGTGGCACCTACGACATCCGGCCGATTGGATCCTGCAGCTGCGCGACGCGCTCGGGGATCCCCTCGTCTTCCACGAGTTCGAGTGGCTCTACATCCGCGTGATCGAGCTCGATCGCAAGGCGCTCGATCACGTCCACGCGACGCTGGGAGACCCGGCGGAAGAGGCACGGCGGATCCTCTCTCGCGAGGCGCTGCTCGAGTCGATCTAAGGGCGAGCACGGGCGCGGGACGGGCTGGCGCGCAGAGCGGCGAGCCACGCCCGTCCGGCGATGGCCGGGTCGCGAGTCGCAAATCGCTCCTCGCGGATCCACCGGACCTCCCATCGGTCCCGGAACGCGCTGCGGATTTCCGAGCGGTGAACACGTCGCGGGCCCCCCCAATCCGTGGGCTCGTGTTCGCTGAAGCACAGGATGAACAGTCGACCGCCGGGGACGAGCGCCGAGCGGAGACTCTCGGAGTACCGCGTTCGCTCCTCGTCGGCAAAGGTGTGGAAGAGTCCGGAGTCGATCGCGGTGTCGAACCGCTCGCCGAGGCGCTCGAGATCGAGCGCGCTCGCGACCCGGAACTCGACCGCGCCCGGATGGATAGCCTGCTTCGCCCGAGCTCGCTCGATCGCGATCGAGGCGAAATCGATCCCCCACGTCGGGTGGCCGTGGTCGGCGAGATAGTACGCGTTCTCGCCGGTTCCGCACCCGACGTCGAGCACCCGGCCGACGATTTCGCCGCTTGCCTCGAGCCGAACGAAGGCAGGTTGGGGCCGTCCAATCTCCCACGGGGGGCAGCCGCGGTAGACCTCCTCGAAGAAATGCACCGTCGAGCGAGCACCCGCGGCGCCTTAAGCCCCTCCCGGACTCCGGCGCTCTCCCGCGCCGGTTCCGAACGAGCTCCGCGCGATAGCTTAACTCGCGGGGCGCGGTGGTCTCTCGCATCGCCCCATGGTCCCACCGGGAAGCCTCGACGAGCCGATCTCCGCCCCTGATCTCACCGGTCCGGTATCGATCGTCGACTGGCCGACCTCGATGGCTGCCGCCGGTCCCCACCGTAGGACGCGCCCCTTCTCGCACGTGGCGCTGGACATCGATCTGCGGCACGAACGGCTCGAGGAGCCCAGCTTTGCTCTCCTGCGGCAGTTCGAGCGGCTGCTGAGAGAACGGGAGGTCGTGGAGCCCGCGGACCTGCTACGGCTCGCCGCCGGCGCGTTGCATGGGCTGGCCGCGCGACGCTTCACCCATGTCGATCACTGGGAGATGGTGCCCGGGGGCTGGTTGCCACTTCCCGAGCCCACCCACCGCACGCTCGCCGAACCGGTCGGTCATCTCGTGCGCGCGCTCGCGAGCGAGCAATGGCGTTCGTTCGCCACTGCGCGGGAGTTCCGCGTCCGGGTCTCAGGTCATCCGAGCATCCGTGCTGACCTCGTGGTGCGTCGCGTCCATCGGGAGCGCGGACACTCGCTCTCGATCGATCTGTTCGGCATCATCGAGCCGAGGGATCTCGCGGGGCTCGTTCGCGCCATCCGCGAGCGGATTCCGATCCTTCGCGCCTCCGTCCGCGCCTTCACGTACGCGTCGGCCCTGCATCGGCGCCGAGGCCGCACGGCACGGTCGCCGTAGGGTAGATATCCCACGGTCGGTTCGCCCCGGAGGGGGCGAGGATCCTGACAGTTCCCTCGGTGGCCGCCATCCGGGTCGCGGACGTAAAGGGGGCGGGTCGACTCGGCATCGGGGCCGGACTCGGTTTCGCCGGCGCGATCGCCGCGATCGTGCTCCCGCTGCTCTTCCTGTTCATCGTCGCCGACTTTCCGCAGGGGTTCTTCACGTTCAGCTCCTCGCTGGTGGAGATCACGAGCATCCTCGTGCTCGCCGGGGCGATCCTGCTGTTGCTGTCGCTCCTGTTCTACCGTCGCAGCTTCGCCTCGCTTCGCAAGGCCGACCCACGCTTTTACGCCGCGTCGATCCTGTGCATCGTCGGGTCGATCGGGTTCCTGTTGTTGCTGATCGCCTCGGCCGTCGTCGTCGGTAACGCGTCGAGCCTCCTCGCGTGCGCGCACGGCAAGCCGACCCACGCGCTCTCCTGCCTGGAATCCGGCCAGCCGCTCGGGGCGCTGACCGGGCTCATCGGCTTCTTCCTTGGCTGGCTCGGCGGGCTCGGCATCGTGATCGGTCTCGGCCTGGCCGGAGGCCGATTCCGCGCCGGGGCGCTCACCGGCGCGGCGATCGTCTACGCGATCCTCCTCCTCTTTCTGATCGTTCCGTTCGTGGGCCTCTACGTGACGCTTCCGGGGCTCGGCGACCTGATCCTCCTCGCGCCGCTGCTGGCGATCATCGGGCCGGCGCTCGCCCTGAGCGGCAGCGTGCGAACGACGCGACGAATGGCGCCGGCGTAGCCCCCGTGGGCTAGTTCCGAACGACGACCTGTACCTCGGTACGGGCCCAGGCCGTGGGGTTCCTCCACGGGTCGCTGCCGTAGACCTCGCGGTATGCACCGACCGAACGGATGGTCTTGTCCTTGCGGCGCCAGCGGAGCCAGTCCGTGATCCCGTGGTAGACGACCGCGGGGGAGATGACCTTCGGATCGAAGACCACGCAGGCCACCGTGGCCGGAGGGACCGAACGGACCCGGATCGTTCCGTCCGACCGAGCAGGGCCGCGGAGCTCGATCGCGACCTCCCACGTCCGGGTCCCCGGCTCGCGGAAGATCCACTTCCCCGTACGGATCCGCCGTTCCCGGGCCCACGCCGCGACGCGGTCGAACTGGGCCCGGATCCTTCGCTCGCTCCAGGGCCCCTTCCAAGAGAGCGACGCGACCCGGCACGCAGGAACACGCTTCAGGCGAAAGTCGACGACCATCGGAGTTCCCCGGATTCGGTAGGCGCTGCTAGCTCATAGAAGCCTCGACGGATCGAGCGCCGCCGAGGCGCGCCGGGCGCGTCCGCGCGCCCGGCCCGAGAAGGGGTTCAAGAGCCCGTGGCGACCGGCGCCTCCGGGGTCTCGCCCAGCGGAACGGTCGTCGCGTACTGGTTACCGCGTCGGCGGTAGGCGATCGCGACGTCGCTGCCGACCGGGAACTGGGCGAGCGCGCCGACGAGATCCCGAACGCTGCGGACCTCGTTGGGTCCGATGCGGGTGATCACGTCGCCGGCCTTCAGCCCGGCCTTGTGGGCAGGAGATCGAGCGACGACCTCGCCCACGAGCAGGCCGGAGTTCGCCTCCAGGCTGTACCGGCTGGCGATTTCGGGGCGAAGCTCGGCGACGGTCACGCCCATCCACGGACGCACGATTCGTCCCTTGGTCCTCAGCTCGTCCGCCACTCGGGCGACCGCCTGGATCGGGATCGCGAAGCCTACGCCCTGGGCGAACGGGATCATCGCGGTATTCACTCCGACCACCGCACCCGACAGATCGACGAGCGGCCCGCCGCTGTTGCCCGGGTTGATCGCGGCGTCGGTCTGGATGAGCCCCTCGAAGACGAAGTCGGATCCTGGTAGCGGGCGTCCGAGCGCGCTCACGAGACCCATCGAGACGGTTGGACCTCCGGGGAGCCCGAGGGCGTTGCCGATCGCGAGAACGATCTGGCCGACCTGGAGGTCTTCGGAGCGACCGCGGCGAGTAGCGTGCAGGCCGACCGCGTCGACCTTGACCAGCGCGAGGTCGGTGACGGCGTCGCC
>JASHQN010000053.1 GCA_030039135.1 Thermoplasmata archaeon
TCCCGCATCATCTCCTCGTCCGTGGCCTTGATCGGACGGAACGCCACGCGGACCCCTTCGCCGAACGTGTGCGCCGTCTCCCACTGCCCAGGGTAGATCATCCCGACCTCGGAGATCTCGGGAATGTCCTCGGGGACCAGCTTCAGGCGCTTCGCCTCCCGGATCAGGGCGGGACGGAACCTCGGGTGAGCGATGGAGATCAACGCGAGGGCCCGCTGCTGGATCGTTCTCCCGTGCAGGTACGCGATCCCCCATTCGGTCACGATGTAGTGGACGTCCCCCCGGCTCGTCACAACCCCGGCCCCGGGCTTGAGCTGACCGGTGATCCGCGAGACCGTGCCGTCGGCGGCGGTCGACGGGAGAGCGATGATCGGCTTGCCGCCGTTCGAGCGGGCCGCGCCCCGAACGAAGTCGACCTGGCCGCCGATCCCCGAGTAGAAGTACTCGCCGAGGCTGTCGGCGCAGACCTGCCCGGTGAGGTCGACCTCGAGCGCGCTGTTGATGGAGACCATCCGGTCGTTCTGGGCGATGACGAACGGATCGTTCGTGTGGGACACCGGATGGAACTCGATGAACGGGTTGTTGTCGACGAAGTCGTAGAGCTTCCTCGAGCCCATGCAGAACGCCGCGATCACCTTGCCCTTGTGCAGCGTCTTCTTCATGTTCGTGATCACGCCGTCTTGGACGAGGGCCATCATCCCATCCGAGAACATTTCCGTGTGAATCCCGAGATCCTTCTTCGCTCTCAGGCAGGACAGCACGCTGTCCGGGATCGTGCCGATGCCCATCTGGAGCGTCGATCCATCCTCCACCAGACTCGCGATGTGGCGTCCGATCGCTCGCGCGATCGCGTCGGACTCAGGGACGACGGTCTCGAGGATCGGATAGTCGACCGGCACGAGGTAATCGATGTCGTCGACGTGGAGGAACGAGTCGCCGAGAGTCCGCGGCATCTGGGCGTTGACCTCGGCGATGACGAGCCGCGCCGCCTCGGTGCCGGCCTGGACGATGTCCACGCTGACGCCGTACGAACAGAACCCGTGGCGGTCCGGAGGGCTGACCTCGATGAGAGCGACATCGATCGGAACTCGGCCCCGCTCGAACAGGCGGGGGATCTCGCCGAGGAAGATCGGTGTGTAGTCGGCGCGGCCCTGCGCCACCGCTTCCCGAACGTTCGGCCCGATGAACAGCGCGTTGTGCCGGAAGTTCTCCCCCCATTTCGGTTCGACGTACGGGGCGAGGCCGAGCGTCATGATGTGAACGATCTCGGTCCCGAAGACTGACTCAGCGCGCTTGACGAGCGCCGCGACCAGCTCCTGGGGCTCCGCGGCCCCGGAACCGACGAAGATGTGGCTCCCGCTCTCGATCGCGGCGACCGCCGCGTCCGCGGTGCGGACCTTGCTTGCGTATCGCGTCCGCCAGTCGAACGGCCCGGGCGGTACTCCGGGGGCGATGGCTTCGGCCGATCGGGCCAGCGCATCTCCCACCATGGAGATCGCGTTCCCTCCACCGGGATCCGAGCCTGCTGCAGGCTCGCGGGACGCCGCTGGACTTTCGTTCACAATGATTGTACTCCAGGCAGGGCTTTATTCATGCCTCCCCCCCCAGAACGGACCCAGCCGGACGGTTCGGGGTGGGGGACGCTTTCGGGGTCCCGCGACGGAGGGAACCTCGTCGGGCCCGGCGGCCGCGCCTCGAGTCTACCTCTCGGGCCGGACCCCGCGGGGACCGAATCGAGCCGAGCGATGGGAGGCTATCCCCGCGCCGGTGCGTTCCGAAGCTGGCGCTGGCGCCGGAGGATATCCTGAATGCGGGGGTCCTCGAGAGAGGCCGCGTACAGCGGGGAATAGAGGAGCTCGAGGAGCGGGAGCACTCCGCACCGGAGCGCTTCGTCCATGGACGCGACGAAGTTGTCCATTTCGCCCAGGGCGTAGTGAAGGAACCCGATGAAAAAGACGACCATCTCGCCGTGCTTCGATCTCTCCTCGAGCCGATCGATCAAACGGCGGGCCGTCTCCGGGTCCCCCTGGCGGGCCGCGAGCGTCCCGCGGAACACCAGCGTCCACGGGCTGTCCGGCCGGACGCGTTCCAGCTCGCGGATCGATTCCTCCGCCTTCCCGAGATCGTTCTTCCCGAGATAGTACTCGCTCATGTGGGCGTTCGTCCGAAAGCGGACCCGGGATTTCGTCGCGTTCCAGAACGCGATCGCCTCGGCCTCCCGCCCGGCGTAGGCCAGCGCTCGCCCGAGGAACGAGAGGACGTTGATGTCGTCCGGATTCAACTGCCGGGCAGCCTGCAAGAGGCGGACGGCTTCATTGATGTCACCGTCCCCCGCGGCGAGCTGCGCCAGCCAGCGGTACGGGTCCGCAAGGCTGGGGTTCAGCTCCATCGCCCGGTGGGCCTCCCGCTCGCATTCTGAAAAGCGGTCCGAACCGAGGTACTGCGCCGCGAGCACCGAGTGGGCCTCGGCGATCCCGTCGTTGATCTCGAGCGCCTTATGGAGCTCCCGATAGGCCCGACTCTCGGCGTCCCGGAAATCGATCGTTCCTTCGGTGGCGAGCCAGAGGAGCGTCTCGGCGACGCCGACCCGGGCACGGGCGAACTCCGGGTCCCGAGCTACGGCGTTCTCGAAGAGCCCGAGGGCGGTCCGGATCGCCTCGATGGAGCCTTTCTCGCCGAAGAGCTGC
>JASHQN010000054.1 GCA_030039135.1 Thermoplasmata archaeon
AGCCCGGCATAGAACCAGGCGATCGTGTAGCCGAAACCGGCGGCGACGAACGCGAAGAGGATCGCGAGCGCGCTGCCGAGAAAGATCTGGATGCCGTTCATGAGCGCGAGGGCGAGCGAGAGCGACTCCCGCTCGACCCCCGGTAGGTACGACGGCATGAGGTAGAGGTCGGCGAAGACGATGCCGGTCACGAACCCGAAGAAGAGAAAGACCGCGGCGAGACCGACGAACGGCAAGAACGGGATGAGGAGCACGGCGACCCCGGCCGGCGCGCCATACAGGAGCAGGAGGTCCCTCATGTTGCGCGAACGTTCCGCGAGCCAACCGCCGATGGGAGCCCCGACGATCTCGATCAGGATCAGCGCGGTCGGCAGGGTGGCCGCGAGCGTCACGCTCCAGGCCGGGTGGACCGCGGCGGCGTACTCCACCGTGTACTGAGCGAGGATGTAGGACGACGCCCACAGGCCCGCGGTACCCAGCGCGATCGCCCAGACCGTCCGCGTGCGAAGAACGGAGAGCCCCGCGCGGGGGGCCGCGGCCGAGGTTGCCGACAGGGATTGCGGGCCGGGCGCCGGGACGACCGTGGCGGCCACGGCCGCGATCGCAAGAAGCCCGAACCCTCCGATGGCGAGCGCCCAGCTCCAGCCGAGCGCCACGCCGACGATCGCCCCTCCGATCGTGCCCAGGCCAGCGCCGACGCTGAACCCGGCATTGTAGAATCCGATGACGGGCCCCCGCGAGCCGGCCGGGTAGAACGACGCGATCAGGCCGAGCGCGGGAGCGAAGAAGAACGCTGCCCCGACCCCGGTGCCAAAGCGCAGGACCGCGAGGACGATCCAGTTCGGTGAGAACCCGGAGGCAAGGGCGAAGGCCCCCATGACCACGAGCGCGGTCAGGGAGACGTTCCGGTTCCCCCAGCGCAGGGCCGCGAGACCCGCCGGGACCTGGAAGGCGGCGGCGCCCACGAGGAACGCCCCGAGCACGATCCCGAGATCGGTCGTGCTCGCGCGGAGTCCGGAACCGATGAGGGGGAGGACCGCGCCAACGTTGTACCAGCTGAACGCGTAGACCGCCCGAGCGATGAGGAGCGTCGACGCCGCGCGCCGGCGCACGGCCGCGTCGATCGCCGTTAGCCCATCCCCTCGGCCAGGAGGCCTCGGGTCTCGAAGTAGCGGAGGAATCCGCGGGCCGCCAGCTCGTAGCCTCCCGACACGAGCATCGCCCGATCGTCGGCCGCGCTCGTCCCCTGGGCGAGCCTCGCCATCGGCTCGTCGTGCGCCCGCAGCCGTTCCGCGATGAACACCGGGTCCGGGTGCTCCCGCGCCGCTGCGAGCGCGACCTCCCGCCAGTCCTCTACGATGGACCGATACCGCGCAAGGTCCGCCCGGCCCTCGGGGCTCGGGCCGAAGTGGCTGAAAAGGACGACGGAGGGATCGAGCCGGCGCATCGCCTCGACGCTTGCGTAGAGCTGCTCGAGGTCGAGGTCGGGCGGAGGGACCGCGGGGCGGACCCGCGAGCTCCCTTCGAGCCGGACGCCGGCCCCGTCGCCGGTGAAGAGCCCGCGGATCGCCGAGTCGAAGAATGCGACGTGGTGCTTCGCGTGCCCGGGTGTCGCGAGCGCGGACAGGGTGCCGCCCTGCACCGGGAATCGCTCTTCGCCCTGGAGCGCGACGATCCGGTCGGCCGCGATCGGGACGATCGGGCCCCAGAGGGGGTCGGCCGCGGCCCCCCATGCCCGGCGCGCGCTCGCGATCAGGCGGCTCGGATCCACGAGGTGAGGGACGCCGAGCTCGTGAGCGTAGAACGTCGCGCGGGGAAGCGCCTCGGCGAGCGCGCCGACCCCTCCCGCGTGGTCCAGATGGATGTGCGTCACGAGCACCCGCAGGATTCGGGCGCGTTCCACTCCCGCTCGGTCGATCCCTCCGAGCAAGGCATCCCGACACGTGGTCGGCCCGGTCTCGATGAGCGTCCACCCCTCCTCTTGCGGAAGGAGGTAGGCGGCGACCAGGCCCTCGGTGTCCCGGAAGTCGAGATCGAGCAGGAGGCGCCCGGCTCCGAGTTCGACCACTCGAGGGGTCGTCATCGTCGCTCTCGCGTCCGCCTCATGGGACGAAGTATCCGTAGAGGCCGAGGATGCCGAGCGCCGCGAGGAGCAACGTCACGACCATCGCGCCGGCCCACATCGACGCGCTCACTCGCAACACCTTCGCCCCGTCCAGCGGGCCGATCGGGATGAGGTTGAACGTGCCGAACCAGCCGTTGATCCACGCGAGGAAGAACAGCCACGGCGCGAACACGCTCCCGACGGCGACCGCTCCGAGCGATGCGACGTAGAAGACCGCGCTGAAGCCCGCGTTCGTCAGTGGTCCGGCGAGGCTGGTCCGCGCCCAATCCCGAGGGTCGCCCATCCCGCCGACCACGGTGGCTCCGGGAGCGGCGAAGAGGAACCCCAGGTACGCGGTCACGACGGAAAAAGCGAGTCCGATCGGAGACCACCGGAACTCGGCCCAGTAGCCTCGGCGCTGCGCGGAGATCTTGTGGGCCATCTCGTGGGCGACGAACGCGGTCAACGCCGTCGTCGCCGCGATGAGCACCAGCCACAGCGGCACCCGCGCGAACGAGGCGAGGGTCGCGCCCGAGAACGCCCCGCCCCCGTACATGATCAGAACGAAATCGAAGGTGAGGACCAGGAACGCGACGGTGATCTCGACGATCTCCTTCGCGGACGTCGAAAATCCCCGCCGCTGGGGTTGCGCGGCGGTCCAGGGGTACGAATACTGGTACGAGTAGCTCCGCCCGTCGCTCATGACGCGAGCACTTCCGCGGTCGGTGCGAGCCGGTCGACGGGCATCGGCGGGTCCCACGGGGCACCCTCGAGGAGGTGGCGGACAAGGTCGACACCGTCGGCCAAACGGGGGCCCGGTCGAGAGAAGTACGCCTCGTCCGCGATCCAGGTCCCGCAGCGGGGCCGGAAGGCGCCGACCCGACGGCGGAGCTCGCCGTCCTCGAGGTCCTTGCGGGTCCGTTCCACCGAGAAACTGCAGGGGCTCACGATCACGAGATCCGGGGTTCGAGCGGCGATCTCCGCCCACTCGGTCCGGATCCCGGGCCGGCCCCGACGGGGACCCACGATGGAGCCTCCCGCGGCGCGGACGATGTCGGGCGCCCACAGCCCGGCGAGAATGGGAGGATCGAGCCACTCCACTACGGCGACCCGGGGGTCGTTCGGGCGCGCCCTTCGGGGAGGGGCGCGGGCCCGCAGCTCACGTGCGAGGTCCCGGCCGGCGATCGGATCGTCGAGCGCTCGCCCGACGGTCATCACGCTATCCCAAACGTCGGAGAGCGTCCGCGGGGAAAGGGAGACGATCCGCGGCGCGACGTCCGCCTTCGCGCATGCCGTCGCTACTTCGGCGTCGGTCACCGAGCAGACACCGCAGAGATCCTGGGTCAGGATGAGGTCGGGCTCGAGGCCGCGCAGCAGCTCGATGTCGAGCTCGTAGAGGCTGCGGCCACGCGCCCGAGTGGCCCGCACCCGCTCGTCGATCTCGCGCGAGGGACGATCACTGTCCCACACCCTCGGCCGCATGACGACCGGAAGCGATCGCACCTCGGGCGGGAAGTCGCACTCGGCGCTTCGCCCCACGAGCTCCGCTCCGTGACCCAGCGCCCACACGATCTCGGTCGCGCTGGGAAGAACGGAGACCACGCGCATCGAAGCCTCGGAACGGGCGTCGACTCGGTCGGGGGCTACTTACCTTTTCGGTGGGGCGAACGCTTCGAGGGCGTGCGAGCGCGCGTCGAGGCGGCCCTTCGCGGTCTCGTCGTGGCCCGACGCCGCCGTCCGCGGACTCTCGCGGGGGCCGACCGGATACCTCCCCGAAGGATGGCTCGACGCACCGGGGGCTCGGAGACCGGCGGAGCCGGGCCGGCGGGCATTCCCGGTGGCCGCGGAGGCAGCGGAAGACCGAGGTGGGCGCAGAGCGAGCTCTCGCGTTCGAACGAGAGCCCGAGCGTACGAGCCTCGGCGCGCTCGCGCTCGGCGGCTCCTTTCTCGCCGGTCCGCTCGAGCGAGACCGAGTGGAGGAACCGAAGTTGCGGATCCTCGGGCGTCCGCTCGAGCATCGCCTCGACCTCGACCCGCGCGGCGCGCCAGTCCCCGAGCTCGACCAGCGCGGCCAGCAGGTGGGCGCGGACCTCCACGCGCGCGTCGTCCTCCGCGAGCAGCGCCCGGTACATTTCGATCTCTTCCTTGGGTCGTGCTCGAGCGCCGAGGACCGCGGC
>JASHQN010000055.1 GCA_030039135.1 Thermoplasmata archaeon
GGCTCCACGATCGAGGATGTCGACGGGAATCGCTACGTCGACTGGGTCGCGGGAATCTGCGTGCTCAACCTCGGCCACCGCCATCCTCGCCTTGTCGCGGCCCTCGAGGAGCAGGCGAAGCGCATCTGGCACACGCTCGAGCTGCCGACGGAGGCCCGCATCGCGTTCCTCGCTGAGCTCGAGCGGTCGCTCCCGGGGACCTTGCGCGATCATGCCCGTGTTCTCTTCACCGTGACCGGCGGCGATGCGGTCGAGACGGCCGTCAACCTCGCCGACCACGCGACGGGCAAGCGAGGCACCGTGGCGTTCTCGGGAGCGTACCACGGGGTGCACGGAGGCGCGGTTCGGTTGACCAGCGGACGTCGCTACCACCAGACGTCCTCGTTCACAGGCGGCACCGTCATCCGGGTCCCGTATCCGGACCCGTACCGGCCGGTCCTCGGGGCCGACGAAGGGTCGACCGGTACGATCTCGTACCTCGAGCACCTGGTGAACGACCCGCACTCCGGCGTGGACGAGATCTCATCGATCGTCGTCGAACCGATCTTGGGCGAGGGCGGCTACGTCGTTCCTCCGGACGATTTCCTTCCCTCCTTGAGGGAGTTCTGCGACCGGCACGGGATCCTCCTCATCGCGGACGAGATCCAGAGCGGGCTCGGGCGCACGGGACGGATGTGGGCGGTCGACCACGGGGGCGTCTCGCCCGATATCGTCTGCATCGCGAAATCGATCGGCGGAGGCATCCCGCTCTCGCTCGTCGCCTACCGCTCGGACCTCGTCAAAGAGCTCCCTCGCGGCTTCCATATCGGAACGTTCCGAGGCAACCCGCTCGCGCTCGCCGCGGGTACCGAGGTCCTCAAGATCTTGCGAGAAGGGGACCTGATCGACCGCACGCGGCACCGCGGCGCAGCGGTTACGGAGCGGTTCCGTTCGATCGCGGCCCGTCATCCGACGATCGGCGACGTGCGGGGCAAGGGGTTCATGATCGGCGTCGAGTTCGTCCACGACCGAGCGGCGCGCGCTCCGTGGAGTGAGGGGGCGAAGGCCCTGCGGGCGGGCCTCTTTTCCCGGGGCGTCCTGATGCACACCTGCGGCGCCTGGGACCAGGTTCTGCGGTTCATGTCACCGCTCGTGATCGAAGATGAGCTCCTCGAGCGCGGGCTCGTCGCCTTCGAGGATGCCATCGAGAGCCTGGATGCGGCCCCGAGCGCGCGGACCGGGCGGGCCGCGGCCGCGGTCCGGGCCCGGCTGAGTGAACCCCGTCTCCCCACGTCGCCCGGCGGAGGACCCGGGCCGGTCCCACCGCCGGTGCCCGGGAGGACCTTGCCGGACGCGGAGCCGTCGGCGCACCGGTCCCGCCCCCGACCGTGACGGGGAGGGCGGGAGATCTCTCGTCGCCGGTCGGTTCGGAGAAAAAAGCTGGGACGACGGTGCGCGCTCCTCGCTCCGGCCGCCGGGACTCCGCCGCCTCGACCGCGTCGCAGGCCAGCCTCCCGTCGCTTCCCGCCGTTCGGGGGCCCCGCAAGGGCGTGACCTACGCGAGGGTGGATGCTCCGATGAGCATCGCGAACGTGGGCCCGGGGTTCGACCACTTCGGGCTGTGCCTGGACGCACCCTGCGACCGGGTCGAGGTCTGGCGTGCGGACACGGCGCGCGTCGAGGTCCGGGGGGACCCGAGCATCCCCACCGAACCGGGGCGAAACACGGCGACGATCGCGGCCCGCTCCTTCGCGAACGCGCTCGGCACCGAGTGGACCTGGCGAGTCCGGATCGCCAAGGGCTGTCCCGGGGGGAGCGGCCTTGGCTCGAGCGCGGCCTCCGCCGTCGGTGGGGCACTCGCCGCGGCGGTGGCGCTGGGGCAGGATCCGGGGAACCCGAAAACGGCCGCCGCGATCCTGCGGGCCGCGGCCGACGGGGAGGCATACGTCTCGGGCGACGTTCATCTTGACAACGTATCGGCGTCCCTCTTCGGTGCCTTCACGCTCGTCGAACGAACCGATCCTCCGATCGTTCACCGGCTCCCCCTTCCCCCGGGATTCCGCGCCGTGGTGTGTCTCCCTTCGCTGCGGATCGAGACGAAGGCCGCGCGCGAGGTGCTGCCCCGCGAGATCCCGAGAGCCGATGCCATCGCGAACGTCGCGCACGCGAGCGCGCTCGTTCGCGGGCTGCTCTCGGGGGATCTCGAAGCGGTCGGCCGCAATCTCGTCGACCGACTCGCGGAGCCGTATCGCTCGAGCCTACTTCCGGGCGGCGTCGCCGTGCGGGAGGCAGCGCAGAGGAGCGGAGCGCTCGGGGTGGCGCTCAGCGGGAGCGGACCGGCGATCTGGGCCCTCGCGCGGCCGCGGGACGCTTCGCGCGTCGCTGCCGCCATGCGACGGGCGTGGGGGGCATCTTCCATAAGCGCGAGGACGTTCGTCGCTCGCGCCGGCACCGGTGCCTCGCTCGTGGCCCGCCGGTAGGAGTGCAGGGTCGTGGCCGCGCGCATGAGATCCACGTGGCCGGACACCCCCGTGCCGGTCGACGATCGGCCACTAAGGTGCATTCGGTGCGGAGAGCGGGCCGGACCCCGGGCCTTCCGCTGCGTCTGCGGTGGCCTTCTCGAGGTCCCGGTCGACTTCGATCGGGTCCACGTCGATCGGGCCGAGTTCGATGCCCGTCTCGGCGAGCGTGGCCCGTATGCCTCGGGCGTCTGGCGCTTCCGCGAGCTGGTTCACCCGGGGATCGCGCACCCCGTGACCCGGGAAGAGGGGAACACGCCGCTGCTCGAGAACGCTCGGCTGCGAGCCTTCGTGGGGGAGGTCCACCTCGAGGTCAAGCACGAGGGCGAGAATCCCACCGGCTCGTTCAAGGACCGGGGGATGACGGTCGCGGTCAGCGAGGCCGTGCGGCTCGGGGTGACGGACGTATCGTGCGCGTCCACCGGGAACACCTCCTCCTCGCTGGCCTCGTACGCGGCCCTCGCCGGGCTGTCCGCCACGGTCTACATACCGCGAGGCCGCGTGGCCGCAGCGAAGCTCGCCCAGACCGTCGCCTACGGCGCCCACGTCGTCGAGGTAGAGGGAAACTTCGACGCGGCGCTCGCCGAGGTGGAGCGCCGGGCGGTGACCGGGGAAAGCTACCTGGTCAACTCGCTGAACCCCTGGCGTATCGAAGGACAGAAGACGATCATGCTCGAGATGCTCTCGCAGCGCGCCTGGCAGGCTCCGGACTGGGTGGCGCTGCCCGCCGGGAACCTCGGGAACGCGAGCGCCTTCGGCAAGGCGCTCACCGAGGCGAAGCGCCTCGGGCTCATCGAGCGGACCCCTCGGCTCCTGCTCGTCCAAGCCGAGGGGGCGGCCCCGTTCTACCGGCTGTGGGCGTCCGGGGCGAAGGAGCTCGTCCCGGAACCGGACCCGAAGACCGAGGCGTCGGCGATCCGGATCGGCAACCCGGTGTCCTGGCCGAAGGCGCTCGAGGCACTGCGCGCGCTCGGGGGCGGGGTCGAAGC
>JASHQN010000056.1 GCA_030039135.1 Thermoplasmata archaeon
TGGGTGCGGACCTTTTCCGTGAGTTGTCCCCCCTCCTCGTAGCCTACGTACCCGGGCGGAGCTCCGATGAGACGGGCCACCGTGTGCTTCTCCATGTACTCCGTCATGTCGATCCGCACGAGCGCCCGCTCCGAGTGGAAAAGGAACGCCGCGAGCGCCTTCGCGAGCTCGGTCTTTCCGACGCCGGTGGGTCCGACAAACAGGAACGATCCCATCGGCCGATTCGGGTCGGCAAGGCCGGACCGGGAGCGGAGCACCGCATGGGAGACCGCCTCGACCGCCTCGTCCTGGCCGATCACCCGACGGCGGAGCTCGTCGGCCATATGGACGAGCCGATCGGTCTCCGCTTCGAGAAGTCGGCTCAGCGGGATCCCGCTCCACTTCGAGACGACGAGCGCGACATCTTCCTCGGTGACCTCCTCGCGCAATAGCCCTGTGGATTCCCGCTGGTCGAGGTTCTTCGTGAGTTTCTCGATCTTCTTCTGAGTCTCGGGGATGGTCCCGTAGCGGAGTCGCGCCGCCGCCTCGAGGTCACCGGTGCGCTCCGCGCGATCCTCCTCGGCCTTCGCTTGCTCGAGCTCGGCCCGAAGCGCCCTCAGCCGCTCCACGTGCTCCTTCTCCTTCTTCCACCGGGCCTGAAGGGCGGTCTCCCGTTCGTGAAGGTTCGCGAGCTCCTTCTCGAGTTGGGCGAGCCGGGCCCGCGTCGCGGCGTCCTTCTCTCGCGTGAGCGCCGTGCGCTCGATCTCGAGCTGGCGAATCCTCCGCGAGAGCTGGTCGAGCTCGGTGGGCCGGGAGTCCAGCGTGAGACGGACCATCGACGCGGCTTCGTCGATCGCGTCGATCGCTTTGTCGGGAAGGTGCCGGTCCGGTAGGTAGCGGCCGGTGAGCGTGGCGGCGGACACGAGGGCCGAATCGAGGATCCGCACGCCGTGGTGGGCTTCGTAGCGCTCCCGGAGCCCACGAAGGATCGAGATGGTGTCGTCGACGGTCGGCTCGGAAACCTGCACCGGCTGGAACCGTCGCTCGAGGGCCGCATCCTTCTCGATGTATCGCCGGTATTCCGCCGTCGTCGTCGCGCCGATGCAGTGAAGGGTGCCTCGGGCGAGCGCCGGCTTGAGGAGATTGGACGCGTCGAGCGCGCCTCCCTCGGTCGACCCGGCGTGCACGAGCGTATGCAGCTCGTCGATGAAGAGGATCACCTGACCCTCGGAGCGCTCGACCTCCTGCAGCACGGCCTTCATCCGTTCCTCGAACTCCCCCCGGAACTTCGCGCCGGCGAGCAAGGCGCCCAGGTCCAGCGCCACGATCCGCTTCTCGCGCAGCGCTTCCGGGACATCCCGATCCGCGATCCGAAGGGCGAGGCCCTCGACGATGGCGGTCTTTCCCACGCCCGGGTCGCCGATGAGCACCGGATTGTTCTTGGTGCGACGGGAAAGGATCTGGATGACGCGCCGGATCTCGTCGTCACGGCCGATGACCGGATCGAGCTTGCGTTCTCGGGCGAGCGCGGTGAGGTCCTTGCCGTACTTGTCGAGAGCCCGGTACTGGGCCTCTTCGCCCCGGCTTTCGACCGGCTGGTCGGAGCCTCGGACGTTTCGCAGGGCCGCTTCCACCGCCGCTCGCCGGACGCCGAACTCTTCGAGGAGATCGTGGATCGGGCCCGAAACCGAGCACAGGCCGAGGAAGAGCTCGTCCGCGGTCGTGTACCGGTCCTTGCGACGGGTGGCCTCCGCCTCGGCCGCCTCGATCACCTGGGACAGCCCGCGCGACAGGTACTGGTCGGACGGCGCGACGTGATCCGCGGTCGGGAGCCCGGCGAGGCGGTCGTTCAGGCGGGCGCGAAGGCGGTCGATCGGCACGTTGAGCGTCTGGAGGAGCGCTGGGACCGGCCCGTCGCCCGACTCGAGGAGGGCGGCCAGCAGATGGTCCGGTTCGACGGCGGCATGCCGAAGCTCTGCGGCCCGCTGGAAGGCCTTCTCCAACGCGATCCGGGCCGCGTCGGTGAGCCGCTCGAGCCGCACAGCGCCGGGCACCGCCCCCAGCCGATTTAAGGCGAGCCATCGTAGCCGGAGTTCGTGGCGGAACTGGCGACCCGAGTCGGGACGCTCTCCCTGCGGAACCCGTTCCTGCTCGCCTCTGGGATCTGGGGCGAAAGCGGCGAGTCCCTGGCCGGGGCCTGGGGCGCGGGAGCCGGCGGAGTCATCACGAAATCGATCGGGACCTCCGCTCGCGCGGGCTTCCCGAATCCCACCGTCGAACAGTACGGCAAATGGGGCATGCTCAACGCGATGGGTCTTCCCAACCCCGGGATCGACGAGTACCCCCGCGAGATCGAAGTTGCGCTACGCGCCGGCGCGACGGTGATCGGATCGATCTTTGGGGGCGCGGCCGAGGAGTTCGCGACCCTTGCCCGACGCATGGCGGCGACCGGCGTGGCGGCCCTCGAGCTCAACCTGAGCTGTCCGCATGCCGAGGGATACGGCACCGAGGTCGGGAGCGATCCGTCCGACGTCGAGGAGATCGTGCGGGCGGTCGTCGAAGTGGTCCGGATCCCCGTGATCGCGAAGATCACCCCGAACACGTCGGACCCCGCGGCGCTTGCGGCCGCCGCCGAGCGAGGCGGCGCGGCGGCGGTCAGCGCGATCAACACCGTCCGGGGGCTTGCGATCGACGTTCGCCTGCGCCGCCCGGTGCTCGCCCACGGCCTCGGCGGGCTGAGCGGGCCCGCGATCAAGCCGGTCGGCCTCGCATGCGTCTGGCAGATCTACGAGCGCGTTCGGATACCCATCATCGGCGTCGGGGGGATCTCGACGGGCCAGGACGCCCTCGAATACCTGATGGCGGGCGCGAGGGCGGTGGAGGTCGGCACCGCGGTCACCCAAGGCGGGATCCGGGTATTCCGCCGGCTCGTCCGACAGCTATCGGCGAGCCTCGGCGAGCTCGGCATCCCGTCGGCGGAACGGGCGGTCGGCGCGGCCCACTCGGCCGGGCAAGCGGACCTCGGCGCGCGATCCCCCGCGCGAGCCCATATAGCGAAACCGGCGTAGACCGGGCGTGCGTCGTGTCGTCGGAGTGACGGAGCGCGTACTCGAGACGCCCTCGACGGTCACCCTCCGGTTCCCCTTTTCGCCGCCCGCCGTGCCCGGACAGTTCGTCATGCTGTGGATCCCGGGCGACGACGAGATCCCGATGTCGCTCTCGTTCACCGACGGAGAAACGAAGGGAGTGACGGTGAAGGCCATGGGAACGACGAGCGCGGCGATCCAGTCAATCGGACCCGGGACGCCGGTCGGGGTTCGCGGTCCGTACGGGAACCGATTCGACCTGTCGCCCCGGCGGATCCTCATCGTGGGTGGAGGCTCCGGCGCCGCGGTGCTCGCTCCGGCGGCGGACGCGGCGATCGCGCGAGGGAGCCGGGTCACCGTGGCGCTCGGCGCGACGGAAGCGGCCGAGCTCCTCTTCCGAAGGAGGTTCGAAGGGATGGGCGCGAGGGTGGAGGTCGCCACCGACGATGGATCGGAGGGGACCCACGGGTTCGTCACCGTCGTCGCCGAACGGCTCCTGGCCACGGATTCGTTCGACGCGGTCTGGACGTGCGGACCCGAGGTGATGATGCGAAAGGTCGCGGTAGCGGCCCGGGCCTCGCGAACCCCGACGTTCTGCGCGGTGGAACGGCACATGAAGTGCGCGCTCGGGATGTGCGACGCGTGCGCTCTCGGCCCCCTCCATGTCTGCGTGGATGGGCCGGTTTTTCCGGCGGAGCAGCTTCTCGCCATCCCAGAGTTCGCGCGCTGGCACCGCGACGCGTCGGGTCGCCGCGTCGAGTTCGGCCACCGCTGAGTGCGACGGATGGGGTCCGGCGCGTGCCGGACCGTCGGCCCGGCCACAGACTTTATGGCGCGCCCCTTCTACGACCTCGCGGAGTCACGTTCGTGAAAGTACTGGCGGTCAGCGGCGGGGTGATCTCGGGCCTCGGCAAGGGGATCACGACGTCGTCGCTCGGCCGCCTGTTGAAGGCGCGGGGGATCCCGGTCACGATCGTCAAGATCGACCCGTACCTGAACGTCGACGCGGGCACGATGAACCCGTACCAGCACGGGGAGGTCTTCGTGCTGGACGACGGCACGGAGGCCGATCTCGACCTCGGCAATTACGAGCGGTTCCTGGGCCAGAGCCTCGTGGGGACGCACAACCTCACGACCGGGAAGATCTACCGGGCCGTCATCGAGAAGGAGCGTCGCGGGGACTATCTCGGGAACACGGTACAGATCATCCCGCACGTCACCGGCGAGATCAAGCGCACGATCCGCGAGGTGGGCCAGGCCGCCGGCGCGGAAGTGGTGCTCGTCGAGGTGGGGGGGACCGTCGGCGACATCGAGTCGATGCCGTTCCTCGAGGCGTTGCGCGAGCTTTCCTACGAGCTCGGGGAGGGACACATGGCGTTCGTCCACACCACGCTCGTGCCGGTCGTGGGGCCGGTCGGCGAGGCAAAGACGAAGCCGACGCAGCACTCCGTCCG
>JASHQN010000057.1 GCA_030039135.1 Thermoplasmata archaeon
GAAGCCCAATCCGACTACCCGGACGCCCGCGCGGCCGCGAAGGTGATCGAGACGATCAACCGGATCCTGTTGCGGACCCCGCTCGACCCCGTGCCGCTGTACGCCGAGGCGGAACGGATCGAGCAGCAACTCCGGTCGATCCAGCGCCATGCCGCGGACCGCGGCCGGCCCGAGTCGCCTCCGCAGTCGTCCCAGCCGATGTACCGGTGACGCCGGCCGGGGGAATCCGGTCGAGGAGCTCCCGGATCCCTCGAACGAGCGTGTCCGCATCCGTCCGGTCGTTGTACAGATAGAACGACGCCCGCACGTTCCCGACGAGCCCGTGGCGCTCGTAGAAGGAATGGACGCAGTGTTGGCCCGAACGCACCATCACGCGGAACCCTTCGTCCAGGAAGACCGCCGCGTCGTTCGGGTCGATCCCATCGAGAGTGAAGGCGAAGATGCTCGGACGTGACGCGGGGTCCGCTGGCCCGAGCACGTGGACGCGGGGTTCGCCGGCGAGGGCCCGGGTGACCCGCCGGTTGAGGTCGATCTCGCGCGCTGCGATCTCGTCGCGCCCGAACCGCTCGAGGTACTCGATCGCGGCCCGAGCGCCGAGGAGACCCGCGTAGTTCTGCAGCCCCGCCTCGAACCGGTAGGGGGGCGGCCTGAGCTCGTGGCCTGTGAGGGTACTCCATTCGACCGTCTCGCCTCCGATGAGGAGCGGACGCAGCTCGGAAAGTCGGCCGGGCGCGGCCGCGAGGACCCCGGTGCCCGTCGGGCCGAGCATCTTGTGCCCCGACACGGCGTAGTAGTCGACGCCGACCGCATCGAGATCGACGGCGCCGCGGGGCGCGGCCTGGCAACCATCGAACAGGACGAGAGCGCCGTGATCGTGCGCGCGCTCGGTGATCTCTCGGATCGGGAGCGTCCGCCCGTCCAGGTTCGACGTGTGGAAGAAGCTCACGAGCCGGATCCCCCGCTCCAGCGCCTCCTCGAGCGCGTCGCCGTCGAAACCACCGTCGTCGCCCAGCGCCAGGCTCGCGAGACGGACGCCCCGCTCCGCCGCGAGCCGATGCCAGACCACGAGGTTCGAGTTGTGCTCGCGGTCGGTGACGAGCACCGTGTCGCCCCGCTCGTAGGCCAGGCCCTGGGCCACGAGGTTGAGCGCCTCAGTCGCGTTTCGCACGAAGACGATGTTCCGCGGGTCCCTCCGCCCGAGAAATCGAGCGAAGGCGGCCCGAGCCTCCTCGTAGCGGCGGCTCACCTCCTCCGAAAATCGGTGGAGGCTCCGGCCCGCGCACCCGGGGAAGTCTCGGTAGTACTCCTCCATCGCCTCAAGGACGGCGGTGGGCACGAGGGACATGCACGCGGAATCGAGATAGACCGGTGGCGGTCGCCCGGCGCGGGCGCGCAGGGCAGGAAAGTCGTTGCGAGCCGGGGGAGCGTTCACGGTGGGTTCCTCTGGAGCGCGTCGGCCGAAGCGGCCAGCACGGCCGCTCCGATCGTGAGCGCTCGCTCGTCCGGCGCGAAGGTCGGCGAGTGGAGGGTCGCGGGCTGTCCCTCGATCCCCACTCCGAGCTGCAGGAACGTCCCAGGGACCCGCTCGAGATAGCGGGAGAAGTCCTCCGCACCCATCAGGGGAGTGGGCACCTCGAAAGGAGCGTCGCGGCCGAGCTCGATCTCGAGCGCCCGCGCGACGGCGTGCGTCGTGGCGCCATCGTTCACGACCGCCGGGTAGCCTCGGCGGTACTCGATGCGGACTCCGGCCCCCAAGCTCGCCGCGAGCGACCGTACCCGGCGGCGGAACGCTCGCTCCATGAGGTCTCGGGTCGCCGGCCGTAGGGTACGGACGGTCCCTTCCAGAACGACCTCTCGGGGGAGGATGTTGTTCCGCGTTCCCCCATGGATCGAACCCACGCTCACGACCACCGGGTCGAGCGGGTCCCGCACTCGGCTCACGAGGGCCTGGAGGCCCGTGACGATCTCACTCGCGACGACGACCGCGTCCGGACCCTGGTGAGGGCTGGCCGCGTGGCCGCCGACGCCTCTCACGGTCACCCGAAAGAAGTCCGCCGCCGCGTACGCGGGTCCGACCCGCCAACCGACCCGGCCGAGAGGCACTTTCGGTTCCACGTGCTGGCCCACGATGTAATCGACCTTCGGATCCTCGAGGCAGCCCCGTTCGATCAGAGGCTGGGCCCCGCCGACCAGACCCTCTTCCTCCGCGGGCTGGAAGATCAGCTTGACCGCACCCGCCGGGGTCCGTCCTCGACGTGAGATCATCGCCGCCGCGCCGAGGAGGCAGGCCATGTGCACGTCGTGGCCGCAGGCGTGCATCCGGCCCGGGAACCGGGACCGGAACGGGAGGCCGGTCTCCTCGGTGACCGGCAACGCGTCCATGTCCGCGCGAAGGGCGACCACGGGCCCGGCGGACGCCCCCGGGATGAGTCCGATGACCGCGGTGGATCCCTCGAACGTGCGGACGGGGATGCCCAGTTCCGTCAACGCGCCGACGATCCGGTCGTGAGTCCGGTGTTCTTCCGTGGAGAGCTCTGGCTCCTGGTGGAGCGCATCCCGCCAGGCCCGCATCGCCGGTAGCGCGCGCCGTGCCTCCGTCGTCCACACCTCCGCCACCGGCACCACCGGCCGAGTGAGCCGACCGCTCGATATAATCAGCGCGATGAGCGTGCCGCCGCGCCGGGCTCTCGCATCGACGCCCGCGACCGGAGGAGGGCCTCCACCCGGTCGGGCGAGCGGAACGATCGGAACTCCGGGACCTCGAGCGGGGGATCCGGATGCACCGCGAACCGATTGAACCAGACCGAGCGGATGCCGGCCGCCCGGGCGCCGAGGACATCGCTTTCCCAGGAGTCGCCGACCATGACCGCATCGGTCGCCCGGACCCCGGTCCGCGAAAGCGCGGCTTGGAAGATCTCGGCATCCGGCTTCTTCGCACCTACCTCCTCGGCGGTCACGAGGAAGTCGACCGTCCGATCCAGGCCGAGGAACCTCAGTTTCTCTTCTTGCTCCGAGACCGTGTTGTTCGTGACGATGGCGATCGTCGCCCGCCTCGAGAGCCGGCGAACGAACGGAATCGCGCCGGGTACGGCCCGGCGACGGAGTTGGTACTCGCGCCGATAGCTACGAGAAATCACCTCGGCGTCCGTACCTGCGATCTTCCGCCCACAGAGCTCGGCCAGTAGTACGAAGCGTTCCCGGCGCGCATCCTCCGCGCTCCGCCGTCCGAGCATGACGTCCACGTGCGCGACCTCGAGAAGCCGCAGGTACTCGTGCCAGAGGGTATCGAGCGGCACGGACCGGAGGAACGGCCAGGTCCGGCGGATCGCGACGAGCGAAGCGCGGCACGTCAGCGAGTGGTCGAAGATCGTGTCGTCCATGTCGAAGAGAACGGTCTCCGGCAGCGAGCCGCCTTCCGGATGCGTGGACCCCTCCCGATCGAGCACCATCCTCGCGTACACCGGGCTGCCGCAGAAAAGGACCACGACCCGCTTCGACGCCGGGCAGCGCCGACGGAGGGCGAACGTTCTTACCCGTCGCGCTCGTCGAGGCGGGAGCATGGCGAGCCGTTCCGAGGCGCGTAGTCTCGAGCCGCCGTCGCTCGGGGCTTTGCTCGACGTGGCCCGCACCGCGGCCCGCGCCGGGGGACGCCGCACGCTCGAGTCGTTCGGGGGCCGTGTCCCGGCCGAGACCAAGGACGACGGCTCTCCGGTGACGCCGAGCGACCGAGCAGCGGAAGATGAGATCCGCCGAGTGATCCGGCGCGCCTTCCCGGGTCACACGATCGTCGGCGAAGAGGGCGGCGAGGCGCCCGGTGACCCGAACTTCCGCTGGATCATCGATCCGATCGACGGCACCCAGTCGTTCATCCACGGCGTCCCACTCTACGCGGTGCTCGTGGCGGTCGAGGTGGCCGGCCGCCCATCCGTCGGGGTGATCCACCTTCCGGCGCTCGACGAGACGGTCGAGGCCGCGGTCGGGCGGGGATGCCGATGGAACGGACGGACGGCACACGTCTCCGCGATCGGCGATCTCCGCGACGCCACCGTCCTGACGACCTCCGTGCGCGCACTGGAATCGCGCGGAGTTCCGTTCCGCCGTCTCGCGTCGGCGACCCATACGCAGCGGGGCTGGGGCGATGGGTACGGCTTCGCGCTCGTGGCCACCGGACGCGCGGACGCCATGGTCGATGTGGGGCTCAAGGTTTGGGACTCGGCACCGCTCTTGCCGATCCTCGAAGAGGCGGGAGGGCGCTTCACGGATTGGCACGGCGAGGCGACGGTCGATGCCGAGGACGCGCTGGGTTCGAACGGGGCCGTGCACGCCGCCCTCCTGAAGCTGCTTCGGCGACGGCGGTGACCGGTCGAACGGGGCGGGGCGACGGGAGCTCCTTTCGCCGAGGGCGGGTACGTCGGGTTTTTATACGAGTGGTGAATCACTTATTCCGCAAATCGACGGGACCGCCCGGGGTCGGCGGCTCCCGTGCCAAAGGATGTACATATGCCGAAGATAATCGGGATCGATCTGGGTACCAGCAACTCCGCCGCGGCCGTGCTCGAAGCGGGCCGCCCGGTCATCATTCCGAGCGCGGAGGGGACGACGACGGGCGGCGGGAAAGCGTTCCCGTCGTACGTGGCGTTCACGAAGGACGGACAGTTGATCGTCGGCGAGCCCGCCCGCCGCCAGGCGATCTCGAACCCGGACGGGACCGTCTATGCCTTCAAGCGGAAGATGGGGACCGATTACAAATACCGGATCTTCGGCAAGGAGTACACGCCGCAGCAGCTCTCCGCCTTCCTGCTTCAGAAGATCAAGCGCGACGCGGAGGCGTTCCTCGGAGAAAAGCTCGAGAAGGCGGTCATCACGGTCCCCGCCTACTTCAACGACAATCAGCGCCAGGCGACGAAGGACGCGGGGGCGATCGCCGGGCTCGACGTCGTGCGGATCATCAACGAGCCGACGGCCGCCTCGCTCGCCTACGGCCTCGACAAGGCGGGAAAGAATCAGAAGATCCTCGTGTTCGACCTTGGCGGGGGGACGCTGGACGTCACGATCATGGACTTCGGCGAGGGCGTCTTCGAGGTCGTCGCGACGAGCGGCGACACTCAGCTCGGCGGGACCGACATGGACAACGCGGTCACCGAATGGGTCGCGTCCGAGTTCCAGAAGGACTCCGGAATCGACATCCGCAAGGACAAGATGGCGATGCAGCGGGTGCGCGACGCGGCCGAGAAGGCGAAGATCGAACTCTCGTCGACCCTCGAGACCCAGATCAATCTGCCGTTCCTCACGGCGACGAGCGAAGGACCGAAGCACCTCGCGCTCACCCTGTCCCGGGCGAAGCTCGAAGAGCTCGTCCGGCCGGTCGTGGACCGGTGCCGGGGACCCGTCGAGCAGGCCATCAAGGATGCCAAGCTGACCAAGAACGACATCGGACGGATTGTCCTCGTCGGCGGTCCGACGCGGATGCCCATCGTCCAGAAGTTCCTCGAGACGGCCGTGGGCCGTCCGATCGAACGGGGGGTCGATCCGATGGAATGCGTCGCCATGGGCGCCGCGATTCAAGGAGGCGTGCTCGCCGGTGAGGTGAAGGACGTCCTCCTGCTCGACGTGACCCCCCTTTCGCTCGGTGTGGAAACGATGGGCGGGGTGTTCACTCGGCTCATCGAGCGTAACACCACTATCCCCACGCGCAAGAGCCAGATCTTCACGACGGCGGCCGACAGCCAGTCCACGGTCGAGATCAAGGTCTTCCAGGGCGAGCGCCCGATGGCGAGCGACAACGTCGCACTGGGCAGTTTCCTTCTCACCGGGATCCCCCCCGCCCCGAGGGGAGTCCCGCAGATCGAGGTGGGATTCGACATCGACGCGAACGGCATCCTGAACGTGTCGGCCAAGGACCTCGCCTCCGGCCGCAAGCAGGGGATCACGATCGCGGCGTCCAACAAGCTCTCCAAGGACGAGGTCGACAAGATGGTCCGGCAGGCCGAGCAGTTCGCCGATCAGGACCGGGCCCGTGCGGAGCTCGTGACCGCGAAGAACCAGGCCGAGAGCCTCGCCTACGAGGCCGAACGCGTGCTCTCCGACCAGAAGGCCAAGCTCGACCCCGCGGAGGCGGAGTCGATCCAGGAGAAGGTCAAGGCGCTGCGGGCGGCGCTCGCCGAGAAGGACGCGAGCCTCTCCGACGTCCGTTCGCGGTCCGACGATCTCACCAAGGCGCTCCACGCCGTGGCGCAGAAGCTCTACCAGTCCGGTGGCCCTACCGCGCCGCCGCCGGGCGAGCCCGCGGGGGAGGAAACCACGACCCCTCCCGGGCCCGGGACCGGCCCGGTCGATGCGGACTTCAAGGTCGTCGACAAGGACGACGGCGAAGCCAAGGGCTCGTCGTAGCCGCGGGCCCGACGCTGCGAGGCCCTCAGCGGCCCGGTAGCGGCCGCGGCCATTTGCGGCCCTTCGGCGGTCCGACGTACTCCACGTCGGGCCGGATCAGGCGGTTATCGGAGGCCTGCTCGAGGGCGTGGGCGGTCCAGCCGGCGGTTCGAGCCACCGCGAACGTGGGAGTGAAGAGGTCTCGCGAAAGCCCGACCCCTTCGAGCACGACGGCGCTGTAGTACTCCACATTGGTGAACAGGCGCGCGTCCGGCTTCGCGCGTCGAAGCGCGTCGAGGGCCGCGCGCTCGACCTCTTCGGCGAGCGCCAGGCGATCGGGGTCCGCGACGTCCCGGGCGAGGCCATGCAGCACGAGGGCGCGCGGGTCGTCCGTCTTGTAGGCGCGGTGGCCGAAACCGTAGAGCACCTCCTTGCGCCCGAGGCGGTTGTGGATCCAATCCTGCGCGCGCGCCGGCGCACCGATCGCGTCGAGCATGTCGGAGACCCGGCTCGGCGCGCCGCCGTGGACCGGACCCTTCAGCGTGCCCAGGGCCGCGGTCGACGCGCTGACGAGGTCCGATTGCGTCGAGATCGCGACCCGCAGCGCGAACGTCGATGCGTTCATCCCGTGGTCGGCGAGGAGATCGAGGTACCCGTCGAGCGCGCGCACTCGAGCGGCTCCCGGCTCGATTCCGTTGAGCATCCACAGAAAGTTCGCCGCGTGTCCGAGGTCCGCGCGGGGTGGGACCGGAGGTAGCCCCCGGGACCGCCGGACGTAGCGCGCGAGCAGGGTGGGCGTCCTCGCGATCAGCGCGAACCCTTCCTCTCGGGTCGGGGGGTAACCGTAGCTCCCGTCGCCGATCGAGGAAAGGATGGTCCGCAACGCTTCGAGCGGAGGGAGCCCCCTCGGGAGAGCGTCGACGACCTGCTCGATCGCCGGGGTAGCCGCGCGGCGCTCCGCGAGCGCGCGCCCCACCTCGCGGGACGGGTCTGCGGACGGTGGCTCTCCCAGGACCAGAAGGTGGACGATCGATTCGTAAGGGACGCCCGGGACGATGTCCCGTACGTCGAAGCCGCGGTAGACGAGGTCCCCCGTCTCCCCTCCGACCCACGAAATCGCCGAACGTCCGACGAGGACGTCGTCCAGGCCCTTCGACATGTACGGCATCGGGATCCGACGCGCAGTACCGGTGCGAAAGGATAGCCTCTCCTCTGACCGCCGAGAAAAGGCTAAAACCCGGGGTCGGTCAATCGACCGATGGTCGATGCTCCGACCCGCATCCTGGAGCGTGCGCTCCAGCAGCGGGTGACGCTGGTTCTCAAGGACTCCCGTCAGCTCTCCGGCAAGCTCCTCGGGCTCGACGAGCACATGAACCTCGTGCTCGACGATACGGAAGAGTCGACCAGCGAGATGACGAGACACCTCGGGCGGGTCGTGCTCCGGGGGTCGAACGTCGTGACCCTTCACGCTCCCGAGGGCGCCGCCGCAAAGCCGGCGTGAGACCGTGCCCGAGAGCGGCCCGTCCCGCCGGAAGGATCGGCCCCGGCCGACGGGGGACACCCTTGCCGTGCTCAAGGTGCTGGCTCACGCGGGTGCGGACCACACGCCCATCCTGATCACCTCGCGCGAGCTCGGCGAGCGGATCGGCGTGAGCCAGCAGGCCGCGGACCGCTACCTCGTGGCCCTGGAGAAGCGCGGGCTGCTCACGCGCTCGATGGCCGCACGACGCCAGCGCCTGCTCCTCACCGCGGAGGGACGGGCGCTGCTGCGCGCCGAGTATCAAACGTACCGACGGCTCTTCGAGGGCCCGGCGCGGGTCTCGTTCTCAGGAACCGTGACCTCGGGGCTCGGGGAGGGGCGCTACTACCTCAGCCAGCCCGGGTACGTCGTCCAGTTCACCGAGCGTCTCGGGTACACCCCCTACCCAGGAACCCTCAACGTACGGGTCGGTGCCCCCGCGCTCCGCAAGGCCGATCTCGTCGCCTCCTGGGCCGGCGGCCTGAGGATCGACGGATTCGAGGCGAGCGGACGCACCTTCGGCGGCGCCACTTGCTTTCCGTCCCGCCTCAACGGCCATCCCTGCCACCTGATCCATCCGGATCGTTCCCACTACCGCGACGTCGTCGAGTTCATCGCCCGGGATTGTCTTCGCGAGGCCCTCCAGCTGAAGGACGGCGACCCGGTGGCGGCGGATATCGAGGAGCCGTGACCGCACCATCGCTGGCCCGGGCGATCGCTCACGACCGCCGGCCGGACGCGGCGAGCGCGGCCGACGCGCGACGGTTCGTTCGCCAGTGGGTCGAGGCCGAGGCGATCGGCACGGAGCGGGTGCCGGCGTTCGTCCTGATCCTGAAGACGAAGGGCTGCTACTGGGCCGACGTCAAAGGCTGCTCGATGTGCGGGTACGCCAAGGACACGCTCGGACGGTCCGCCACGCCGGAGGAGCTGCGCGAGCAGACGGAGCGGGCGCTGCGGCTCTACCATGGCGAGCCGTATGTGAAGATCTACACCTCGGGGAGCTTCCTCGATGACCGGGAGGTCGATCCGAGGAGCCGCGAGCGGCTGGTCGCTGCGTTCTCGGGCACCGCACGTCGGCTCCTCTTCGAGACCCTTCCCGAGTTCGCGACGCCCGCGACGCTCGAGCCGCTCAAGGCGGGCTTTTCCGGTGAGCTCGAGGTCGCGCTCGGTGTCGAGACCACCGACCCGGTCGTCCTCTCCCGCTTCGTCAACAAGAACGCCGGGCCCGACGAGTACCTCGCCGCCGCGGACCGGGTCCGCGCCCTCGGTCTCCGCGCGAAGGCCTACCTTCTGCTCAAACCGCCGTACCTTACCGAGGGCGAGGCGATCGAGGACACCGTGCGGTCGATCGGCGATGCCTCGGCCCGCGTCGACGCGCTCTCGATCAACCCTGTCCACATCCAGAATGGCACCGTCGTGGAGCGTCTCTACCACCGGGGCCGCTACCGGACTCCGTGGCTCTGGAGCGTGGTCGAGGTGCTGGTCCGGGGCGCCGGGCACCGCGGCTCGGCGCGCCTCGTGTCGTTCCCGACCGCCGGAGGGCTGCGCCGCGGCCCCCACAATTGCGGGAAGTGCGACGCGCGCGTGCTCGCGGCGATCGAGGAGGCGTCGCTCGCTCAGCACTTCGAACCGTTGACGTCGCTCGACTGCGCGTGCCGGACCGTCTGGACGGAGTCGCGGACGCTCGAGCCGCTGGGGGTGGAGGCGTGAGCGCGACCACGCCTCGCGTACCGGCGCACGCGCTCGCGACGGTCTCGCAGTTCCTGCGGGGCCATGCGCAGTCCGCGGGTGCGAACGGCATCGTCATCGGTCTTTCGGGAGGGGTCGACAGTGCGCTCACGGCCCGCATCGCGCGCGACGCCTTGGGCGCAGAGCACGTGCTCGGAGTCCTCCTGCCGGACGCGGGGTTCCCCGCCGAGCTCCTCGGGGAGACGCAGGAGTACGCCCGGAGCCTCGGGATCGAATCGGCGACCTATCCGATCGAGCCCGCCCTACGCGCGTTTCGGCAGCTGCTTTCGGGGATCGACGACCGCGTGACCCTCGGCAACGTCGCCGCACGCACGCGCATGACCGTCCTCTACGCGCTCGCGCGAGAGCGCCACCGCCTGGTCGTGGGGACGGGGAACAAATCGGAGCTCCTGCTCGGGTACTTCACGAAGTACGGCGATGGCGGCGTCGACCTCCTGCCGATCGGCGACCTGTACAAGACCGAGGTCTGGGCGCTGGCCGCACAGCTCGGCGTGCCCGCGCCGATCCGGGAGCGGCCTCCGAGCGCCGGGCTATGGGAAGGCCAGACCGACGAGGCGGAGCTCGGTCTTCCCTACTCGGCGATCGACCGGATCCTCGAGGGCCTCGAGCGCCTGCGCACGGACGAGGAGATCGCCGAGCGGACCGGCCTACCGATCGAACGGGTGCACGAGGTTGCCCTTCGCGTCGTCGCGAGTCGTCACAAGCGGCGCATGCCCCCGGTCGCCAAGGTCGGGTTCCGAACCGTCGGAATCGACTGGCGCGAATGACCCCGTGCGGAACGACGACATGGCTCCAGGCCGCACGAAGCTTTTAGTCCGCGACGTGGGATGGGCCCCCATCCACTGACCTTCCCCATGGACCGGGCGACCTACCAGCGATTGTACGATACCCTCGTCACCTACGAGGACGTCCACCGCATCGCGCACACCGAGCACTTCGACGAAGAACTGCTCTTCGTGATCCACACCCATCGGGTCACGCGCGACGCGACCCGACGCTTCTACGTGGTCAAGCGCCAGATCCCGCGGTTGGTGCACCAGTGGCGGCGCGGGCGCCCGATGCTCGACATCGCGCGGGAGTGGAAGTTCCCGCCCGTCCTGCTCGGTCAGCAGATGCTCGCGGAACTCGGGGTGCCCCGCAAGAAGGTCTGGGGGACGTTCCTCCATCCCGAGACGGCGCCGGATGCGCGGATCCGCCACGAGGTCCAGGACCTCCTCGCGGCGGACATGATCTACTCACCCCGGGGAATGGAGCTCCAGCGCGAGCGCGGCCGCCGGGGCGAGGAGCGCCTCCAACGGTGGCTCGAGAAGCACGGCATCGGCTACCGGACCGAGAAGGACCTGCGGGGAAAGTACGCGAAGACGCCGGACGCGCTGCTGGACGAGCCGATCATCTTCTACGGGCAGAAGCTCACGTGGATCGAGTCGAAGGCGAACTTCGGCGACGACGTCGAGCTCCGCAAGAACCTTCGGCGACAGCTCGCCCCCTACACCGAGCTCTTCGGCGAGGGGGCGGTCGTCTACTGGTACGGATACGTCGATGGCGCGGAGTCGCCGAACGGCATCCTGCTCTGGGATGGGGACACGTTCGAGTCGATCACGCCGATCGTGCCGCGTCGCGACGAGGAATCTCACGCTGCGCACCACTCGCGAGATCTCGCTCGACGACCGCATCCGGCGACGCTTCCCGCAGGCCCAGGATCAGGGCACGGCGGGACCGCCGGCGGGACGCCTCCTTGAGCTGACGCGACATCGACCGGGCGAGCAGATCGCAGTCCGCGCTCCGGCCGGATCGGCGCAGCTCCTCGACGAGCGCGATGGCGTCGGGGAGGAGCGACGGATCGACCACGACCACGAACGTGTCGAGCGGTGGCTCCCCTTCCGGCCAGCGGCCAGCGCCCTTGAGGAGCAGCTCGAGGGTCTGGTCCCCGATCGCGAGGCCGGCCGCCGCCGTCGGCGGGCCATCGAAGAGCTCCATCAGGTGGTCGTAGCGCCCGCCGCCGAAGACCGAGCGGCCCCCGTCGCGGCGGGCGAAGGCCTCGAAGACGGTCGACGTGTAGTACGCGAGGCCCCTCACGACGGTCGGGTCGAACACGATCCGGTCCCCGAGCCCGGCCCGATCGAGGAGGGCGAAGAGGCGCCGCAACCGGCTCGCACCCTCGGCGGCGCGCGCATCGAGCCCACGGGCGAGGAGCCCATCCAGGTAACGGTCGAGCTCGCTCGGCTTCACGCCGTCGGCGGTCGAGGCGAACAGCTCCACGAGCTGCCGGGCCCCGTCCGCACCCACGCCGATCGAGGTA
>JASHQN010000058.1 GCA_030039135.1 Thermoplasmata archaeon
GGTCGAGCCCGACCGCGAATCCCCCCTCCGCCCATCCCGTGACGAAGGCGTCCTCGAGGGTCGGATGACGGTCGTAGTAGTCGGAGAGGATCCGGAAGAGGTGCTCCAGCTGATCGCCCCGGATCCATCGGTGGCGGAAGCCGGCGAGGCGGCGTCGTCGCTCGGGTTCGCGACGAGGGTCGATCAGCCGCGCGACGTCCCCATCGGCGACGCGCGCGACCCGGCCGATCGCGCCACGGATCGCCGTCGTGTTCCCGATCGCGAGGGTCGCGCCGACGATGCCCGCCACCTCGGCCCTGCGTCGATCGGTCGCGAGGGAGCGGACGACCGAGATCGGGTCCTCGGCGAGCGACCGATCGAAGGAGAACCGACCGTAGAGCGCCTCGAGGTGCGCGGGGAGCTCGGACGTCGGGCGGTGGGAGCGCATTCCCTTCCTCGACCGCGCCCGCGGATTTACCGTTGCTCGGCAGGGGCGTCCGGCCGCACCGCTAACTAGGCGCGCGCGCTCTCCCGCCGATGGCCGCGGAGGCGATCGACCTCCGTCCGACGATCGATCGCGCGTGGCTCGAACGCGCCGCGGCCGAAGACCCGATCGCCCACGCTTTCGCCCTCTGGGACCTCGATCGGTACCCGGGCCGCGTCCGATTCGTTTCGGCCGTGGGACCGGCGACCACCGAAGGCTACCTCCTCGTCTGGCTGGGGCACCCCTCGGCCCCGATCGTCCACTGGTTCGGCGGCACGGACGCCGCGCGGGCCCTCGCGGACGCGCTTCCGCCGCGCCCGCTCGTCGCGATCGTGCCGGAAGAGGTGGGGACCGCGGTCGAACGTGCCCGGGGACCTGTCATCGTGCACCGGCTCCTCGGTCTGGTCGCCGAAGGTGATCCGGGCCGCGAGGCCGAGGACTTCGCGCCCGGCGTGCGTCCGCTCACGGGCGACGACCGGGCCTACCTCACGGCGTGGGCATCGCGCCACCGCGAGCCCGTCGTGGCCGAGTACCCGGGCCTCGACCCGGACCTCGAGGCGATCTGGGGATTCTTCGACGGCCCCCGTCTGCTCGGGGTCGTGCGCGCCGCGGTCCGCCTTTCGACGGTCTGGCTTCTCGCGGGAGTCTACGTCGAGCCGGCGGCCCGGGGCCGAGGGATCGGCCTCGCGCTCGTCCACGCGGCCCTCTCGGCCGGCCGGCGCGCGGGGGCCACGGTCGCGCTCTACGTCCGGGAGGATCGTCCGGCGGCGAGGACGGTGTACGAGCGGGCGGGATTCCGCCCCCAGCACCGGCGATTGTGGATCGACGCGGGGGCCGATCTCGAACCGTGACCCGAACCGCGATGAGGGCGCGCTCTTCCTAGGGGCCGATGTCGACGAACGCGGAGGTTGCGGAGACGTTCCGGGAGATCGCCGACGTCCTCGACGTCCTCGGAGAGAAGTTCAAGCCCGAGGCGTACCGACGGGCCGCCCGGTCGATCGAGAGCCTCACGGAGGACCTCCGGGCGGTCGCCGCCCGGAAGGAGCTCCGGACGATCCCGGGCGTCGGGGAAGCGATCGGGGAGAAAATCGGGGAACTCCTGACGACGGGCCATCTCGAGTACTACGAGCGGCTGAAGAAGGAGGTCCCTCCCGGCATCCTCGACCTGCTGAAGGTCCCCGGCCTCGGGCCCAAGACGGCCCGGCGGTTCTGGCTCGAGCTCGGCGTCGAGGGTCCGGCCGAGCTAGCGAGCGCGATCGATACCGGCCGGCTCGCCGGGGTGAAGGGGTTCGGGCCGAAGAAGATCGAGCAGATCCGCGGGGCGCTCGACGCGGCGAAGGGCCGCCCCTCGGGCCGTCTGGCGATCGAGCACGCCTTCCCGATCGCCCAGCGCCTCCTACGGGGGCTCCGGGAGTCGGGCACGGCCAAGGAGGTCGAGATCGCCGGGAGCTTCCGACGGTGCCGGGAGACCGTCGGCGATCTCGACATCCTCGCGACCTCGAGCGAGCCCGAGCGGGTCTTCGACACGTTCAGCGGTCTCCCCGAGGTCGGATCGGTCCAGCTCCGGGGCGGCACGAAGGAGACGGTACTGCTCACGAACGGGCTCCAGGTCGACCTGCGGGTCGTGGAGCCCGAGGAATTCGGCGCCGCGCTCGTCTACTTCACCGGCTCGAAGGACCACAACGTCCATCTGCGCACGATCGCGCGCGATCGGGGCCTGAAGATCAACGAGTACGGGGTGTTTCGCGGGGAGGAGCGGATCGGGGGGCGGACCGAGGCGGACGTCTACGCGACGCTCCAGCTCGCATGGATCCCTCCCGAGCTCCGCGAGGACCGCGGCGAGATCGAGTCGGCGGCGAAGGGTCCGCTTCCCCCGCTCGTCGAACCGCGCGACCTCCTCCAGGAGCTCCATGTCCACCTTCCCCCGAAGGCCGGTCCGAAGGAGGTCGACCGGCTCATCGCGGAGGCTCGCGCCCGCCGGCTCCGGTACGTCGGCTGCGTGGTCGCCTCGAGCGCCGACGGTGGGGCGTATACGGCCCCGGCTCCCGTCCGCGAGCGGCTCCGCGCCGCGGCAGGCCGGGGCCTCTCGGTCGGGCTTGCGATCGAGGTCGGTCCCGCGGGGCCTCCGCCCAATCCCGGTGGGCCGGCGTACGATTACGCGATCGTCCGGCCGACGAGCGGCGCGCCGGACCCGCCGCGGACCGCAGCGATGGCGCCCCTGCGCGTCGGTCTGGTCGCCCACGTAGGTAACGGGCCCTCCGCGCGCCGCTGGATCGATTGGGCCCGCTCCAGCGGCGCCGCCATCGAGGTCGGACCGGGACCGGACCGGCTCGATTCGAGCGGCGCCCGGGTCGCCCGGGAGGCGGGAGTGCCGCTCGTCGTGCCGACCGGCCTCGGGCTGGCCGAGGACGACCCGACCGCGCCGATCGCCCTGGGCTTCGCCCGAAGAGCGGGAGCGGGTCCGGACGCCGTGCGGAACTCCGGGCGGGCGGAGAACGTCAGCCGGGGCGGGACCCCGGCGCGGTCGGGGTGAATCGAGCGCGGGGCGGGATCACGCGAGCCCCCGAGGTCGAAGCGGCGGAGGCGACCGCCGCAAGGCAGCTCGCGCATCGGTGCAGCGACGGGACCACGCCGTGGCGCCAGTAGCAGTCCGCGCAGAGCGCGCGGCCGCATCCCCAACAGCGGGGCGTGGCCGATCCGGTGGAGAGGGGAGCGGAGCAGTTGACGCAGGCACGCGGAGCCGAGAGGGGATCCGTTCGCAGCGGCGGCGGTTCCGGTAGGCGCCGGCGCCCCTCGTCGACCGGGGTCGGCCCGCGGGAAGGCACTCCGGGGGTTGGGCCCCCGTTCCGGGCACGCGGGTCCCCGGCGGGGGGTCGATGTGTGGTCCCGGCCACGGTCGGGTGACGACGTCCCCCTTTTTATGGCCTCGTCTGGGGAGGTAGGGCTTCCTTTGGACGCGGGAGTTCATGTAGCTCGGCCGCCGACCGAGGGCCCGTGGCGTCCCCCCGCCCGCCCCCTCGTCGGCGTGTCCGCCCGGCGGATCTCGAGTCCCGACGCTCGAACGCGGCGATCCCCGTCGCCGTCACGGTCGTGCTCCTCGGTCTCTACCTCGGCACCTACTCGGTGCTCGTCACGGGGCTCCTCGGACTCATCCTCCTCGTCTCGGCGGGCTCGCTGCTCTCGACCCGCCTGAACCCGCTCAGCCCGACGTTCTATCTGACGAGGAAGCCGTCGTTCCTCGCGATCGGCATCGTCTTCCTCGGGGCGCTCGTCCTGTTCGGCGGCGCCTACTTCCTGTGGACCCAGCACGGCGGCCCGCTGTTTCCGGCCGTGTAGCCTCCGCCGGTGCGAAGTTCTTTCCGAGAGGTGCCTCCTCGGGCAGGCGCACCCGATGCCGCGCCCGTTCGCCCCGTCCCCCGCTCCGGGCCCGACGGCCTGGCACGCAAACGTCGTGGGCGCGATCTCGGCGGTCGCGCGGTTCACCCCGGGGGGAACGGTGGAAGAGGCGGGCGGTGTGACGATCGCCCGCAGCGGGGTCGCTCTCGCCGCGTTCAACTGCGTTTTCGTGCTCGATCCGCCGAGCTCGCTCGAGGGCCTGGAGGCTCGGATCGAGCGGGCCTTCGGAGACGACCGACTCCCGTGGAGCGTGATGGCGACGAACGAGACCGCCCCGAGGCTCGAGCCGATCGCCCGCGCCTTCGGGCTCGATCGGGAGGTGGTCCTTCCCGGGATGGTCTGGGAGCCGCTCGGCGAGACGCCCCGCCCTCCGGCCGTGGCGCTCGAGATCCGTCCGATCACGGACCCTCGATCGGCGCAGGAGTTCGTTCGAACGATGATGGAGGGGTTCGAGGGATCGCCCGAGCTCCTCCTCCCCTGGGCCGGCGGGATCGCGGCACGGGGCCGATTCCCCCCGGGCGTGCATGGCTACCTCGGCTACGTCGCCGGCCGGCCGGTGGCGTCGGCCCTCCGGTTCACGACCCCGGGGGTCGCCGGGATCTACGGCGTCGCGACCCTCCCCGAGTTCCGACGCCGCGGATTCGGCGAGGCGCTCACGCGCCGGGCCGCCCTCGACGGCCGCGGGGAGGGCTGTCGGCAGAGCTACCTCCAGTCGTCGGAGATGGGTCGCTCCGTCTACGAACGGATCGGCTACCGTGCGGTCGAGGAGTACCGGGAGTGGGCGCACGGCTCGGCCCGGCGGACCTGACGCCGACTCGGGCCCGGGGTCGGACGCTACGACGCGACCATCCGCTCGAGCGCGCGACGCGCGCGGGACGCGGTCGGCTCGGGGACCTCGATCGCGAACTGGTTGAGGGCGAGCGAGTCGCGGATGTCCTCGAGATCAATCTCCTTCATGTACGGACAGATCGTCCGCGCGTCGAGCGGCGTGAACCGGGTCCCGGGGTTGAGCTTCTGCATCCGGTGGAGGATCCCGACCTCCGTGGCGACGAGGACCTCGGGCGCCCGCGTCTCCTCGGCGAACCGTACCATCCCGTCGGTCGACAGGATCCGGTCGACGTAGGGGAGCGCCCGGGTCGCGCAGCCGCACTCCGGGTGGGCGACGACCGGCGCACCGGGATGCTCGAGCCGCGCCCGGTCGATGTCCTCGGGGCGCATGCGGGCGTGGACCGGGCAGTCGCCGACCCACAGATGCATCGCGCGGCCGGTCCGGCGGCGCACGTAGTCGCCGAGGAAGAGGTCGGGCAGGAACAGGATCTCGCGGTCGGCGGGGACGGCGTTGACGATCTGGATGGCGTTCGAGCTCGTGCAGCAATAGTCGGCCTCGGCCTTCACGTCGGCGGACGTGTTGATGTACGCGACGACGACCGCGCCGGGGTGGTCGGCCTTCCAGGCCCGGAGCTGCTCGGCCGTGATCGAGTCGGCGAGCGCGCAGCCGGCGCGCAGGTCCGGTAGCAGGACGGTCCGGGTCGGGTTCAGGATCTTGGCCGTCTCGGCCATGAAGCGGACCCCGGCGAAGACGATCACCGGTCGGTCGGCCTCGCGCGCCTTGCGCGACAGGTAGAGCGAGTCGCCGACGAAGTCAGCGATGTCCTGGACCTCCGGCCGCTGGTAGTTGTGGGCCAGGAGAACGGCGTTCCGTTCCTCCTTCAGCCGGAGGACCTCGGCCTCGAGCGACATCCGAAACCCTCGAGCCCGACTAGGTCCGCCGGCGGCTTAAGCGGGCGGGTCGGACCACGAGGTGGAACGGGAGCGCCGGCGCCGAGTGGGTGATCGAACCGAGGCTCACGGCGTCCGCCCCGACCGCCCGATATTGGTGGATCCGCTCCGGCGTGATGCCCCCCGAGAGCTCGACCCAGCGCCCGCGGCGCAGGCCCGCATGTTCGAGGGCCCGCACCACGGCCCGGGCGCGGCGCGGGCTCGCGTTGTCGACGAGGAGGGCGTCCGCGCCCGTCCGGGCCGCCCGCAGCGCTTCCTCGACCGTCCGCACCTCGACTTCGGCCCGCTCTCCGCGTCGGGCGGCCGCGCGCAGGCGCGGGACCGCCGCCTCGAGCGGAACGAGCGCGAGGTGGTTGCTCTTGAGCAGGAGGCCGTCGGAGAGGTCGCGGCGATGGGGACGGCCGCCCCCGTGCTCGACCGCGGCCTTTTCCAGATCGCGCAGCCCGGGCAGGGTCTTGCGCGTCGCGTAGACCTCGAGCGGGCGGGCCCCGACGTGCGCCGCTCGGACGGCCCGCGCGGTCGCGGTGGCGACGCCGCTCGCGTGCAGGAGCACGTTCAGGACCGTTCGCTCGGCGGCGAGCAGCCGCCGAGCGTCCCCCGTGAGGCGCAGGACGACCGACCCCGGC
>JASHQN010000059.1 GCA_030039135.1 Thermoplasmata archaeon
GCCCGCGGCGTTCGACGTGGGCGACATGAGCGGGGCTCGGTGGCTCGAGGCACTGGTCCCGCTCTGGGTCCGAGCGGCCCAGGCACTGAACACCTACGAGCACGCGTTCAAGGTGGTACGTTAATCCGGCGACGCCGTCGGCGGTCGCGCGTCGCCGGAGCCGGTGTCTCGGAAGCCCGAACGATCCGACCGGATCGTCGGCCCTTAGGCGGAGCCGGCGGCGGAGTCCTTGCGGGAGGGCACATCGACTCAGGTACGCCGTCCACCCTCTCCCGACGGGGGCGTCCTGAGTTTCGGCCTCTCCCAACGCCTGGCGACGGACAGAACGATTTATAGTGGGACAGTTGTCGCGCGCGCACCATGAACGCTCGACGTATAACCCTCGTAGTCGTCGTGGCGAGCCTCGCCGTACTGGGATCCGGCATCGGAGTCATCGGGGTCAGCGCAGCGGGTTCTGCGAGTGGCCATCTGCCGGCGGGCGTCCTGTCGCCCACCGCATCCGGGAAGGGCCTCGCGGCCACGGCAAGCCCGTCGTCGCGGCTTGCCCTCGAGCAGCGAGTCCTCGCGGCGACGAAGGCCCACCACCTCCCCATCGAGGCGGCGTCGCTCCCCAACCTGCTCGGACAAGCGACGGTTTCGGATGGGGTCGTAAGCCCGCTCTACACGGCGTCCCCGGCCGCGATGGGGATCGGGACGTACGGAGTCGACAACACGACGGGCACGCCCACCGCGTTCACGCTCGAGACATCGAGCTGGGAGGGCTCGATCACCCTCAACAGCGTCAACACGTTCCTGCTCACGAACGACGGCACGCTGTCCTCGAACGGCAGTGAGAACGCCTTTGGCGTCCAGCTGAACGCCGTGATGAGCGGCGTCACCCTCGGAGAGTCGCCGAGCTACTCGTTCTGGACGCAGAACGTCGTCTACTTCAACTACCCCTTCCCCGGCACGATCACGTTCCTCGACAACATCTGGAACTTCTCCTCGCCGGCCTTCGACCTATCGGCCGGGACCCTCTATTCCTACGGCGGGACACCGGTCTATCCTGTCTACTATTTCGACTTCGGCCCGACGTACTCGATCACGTTCCCGGTCACGATCCACCTCTACCTCAACTCGAGCGTCACCGACCTCACTTCGACGGGAGATGCGTACTCCACCGTCCAGTTCGGCTACTCCCTTGTCGACCCGACCTCCGGCACGACCGAAGCGTCGGGGATCTACGACACCGTGCTGTTCAATTCGACGGCCCCGATCGGCGCGGTTCCGCCGTCACCGTACCTCGTCGACGGCTCCCAGGTCACCCCGACGGGGTACATCCCGTGGGACGCCGAGATCATGATCGGAGGGCCGGGGGGCGGCACGACGACCTCGGTCTACGGCATCAGTGGGTCGGAGAGTCTCGAGTTCTGGGACGCCAGCGCGGGGGCCTACGTCAACGCGCCGTCCGCGTGGGACGTCGGGTCCGAGACCGGTGAGACGTCCGAGGGGATCTCAGAATCGTACACCTCGCCGGGCACGGTAGATCTCAACACCGGGCCCTCGATGGTCCTGCCGTTCTGGAACGCCACGCCGGGCGGGAACCGAGGCCAGGCGACGGTCCGTGGCTACCTCTCTCCAACTAACGCGTTCGTGTTCTTCAACTTCGGGCGGGCGTTCAGCGCCGGCGACGCGGGCTGGGCACCTACTCAGACCGCGGACGCGGTGCAGTACATCGTTCCTCCAGGTACGTACACAGTTCGCACGATGCTGAGCGACTTCGCTCCGAGCCAGTCGACCTTGACCGTGCGGGCCGGGGGCATCGCCCGCCTGGACCTCGGTCTGAGGGCGGACCCGGCGACGGGCGTGTATACTCCGCTCGACGCGTGGAACAACGCTCAGCTCGCTGCGATCTCCTCCGGGGGGTCGGGGAGCGCCGAGAGCCCCTTCGCGATCGTGAACAACCCGGCCCCGGGAGGGCTCAATCCCGTCTTCGGGCAGATGAACGAATACTTCTACCCCGTGTTTCCGGGAGTCCTTCTCTCGAACACGACGGCGTACGTCGACCTCGATAACCCGTCCGTCTTCCCGGTCACCTACCCGACGGCCTACGACGGGGAATTGGAGACCAACGGACTGCCGCTGACGAACCACCTCGCGTTCGAGCTCTTCGACGCATCGAACGTCGCGATCTGGCGCGCCCATGGAATCTCTGGCTGGTTCTTCTACGAGGACTACGGTCCCACCGGATTCCTCCCGCTCGCCAACGTCGTCATCTGGGGTGGCTCGAGCGACCTGGTCGGCGACAGCACCTTCCTGAGCCAGGGCAGCTCTCTCCTGCTCGCGGGCTCGAACCCCTCGGCCCCGACCGGCAACGTCGTTTGGGGCAACACGTTCGAGAACAGCACGGACCTCACGCCGACCATGTATCCCGGGAGCGGGACGTCGAACGGGCCCCCGATCGCGATCTTCGCCTTCGAGAGCGGCGATCTGATCTACAACAACTACGTCGCGACGTCGATCACCGCGTACGCGCCCGACGTCAACATCTTCACCGGAGCCCCCCAGCTCAACCTGGAGTCCTGGAATCTCCCAATGGTGGAGCCCGCGTCGTTCGGCATGATCGTCGACGGGCACCTCCTCGCGGGCGCGATCGTTCCGTCGCGCTGGCAGGGTGGCAACTTCTGGGCCGACTACGTTCCCGGGAGCGGGCTCCCGTACGACGAGTATGGATTGATCGCGAGCGGCGGCGACTACTTCCCCTACCCGATCGTCGCCTACGCCGTCGTGTTCACCCTGCACGGGGGCGGGTTCGGCGTGACCTGGGCTGTGACGGTCAACGGCGTCACCCAAACGACCTCGTCCCGCACGCTCGACTTCTACGAGACGCCCGGAACGTACTCGTTCTCGGCGACGCTGATACGCGGAACCGGAACGATCTCTCCGGCGACGGGAACCTTCACCGTCTCGGATCGGAGCCTCACGATCGAGCTGAGCCATCACTGAGGTGCGCCGGACCGCGGCGTCGCTCCCGCCGGCGCTCTACCGGGCATCGGCCGTCAGCGATCGCCCGGGGCACCGCGTTCCGGGGCGGCTACGACGCCGGGGCGTCCGCGCGCCCTCCCACGGGCCCCACGACCGACCGAGACCCGGGTCCCGGCGCGTCCTTCGAGCGCAGCCGGCAGCGAGGCGATGTCGGTGATCACGAGCGAACGACCCCCCGATCGGAGGAACTCGAGGCCGGCCTCGACTTTCGGGCCCATGCTCCCCTCGGCGAACTCCCCCTGGCCCCAATACCGCTCGAGATCCTGCGCCCGGACCGCTCCGAGCCAGCGGGGGTGACCGGAAGCAAAATCCAGCGCCGCCCCCGGGACGTCCGTGACGATCGCGAGCGTATCGACGTCGAGCGCACGGCCGACGAGCGCCGCGGCGCGATCCTTGTCGATCACCGCATCCACCCCTTCCCATCGAGCTCGGCGCCGCACGACCGGGATCCCTCCGCCCCCGCAGACCACGAAGACGCATCGATCGCCGAGGCCCACGTCGATCATCGCGCGGACGAGCTCAGCCTCGAGCCAGCGCAGCGGCCTCGGCGACGGCACGACGCGGCGCCAGCCGCCACGTTCGCGGTCCTCGCGGAGTGTCCATCCGCGAGTACGGCGAAGACGGCGCGCTTCGGCGGCCGAGTAGAACTGGCCGACCGGTTTCGTGGGATGGCGAAATGCCGGATCGCGCCCCGACACCTCCGTGCGACTCACGATCGGAAGGACGGAGTGGCGAAGGCCGGCCCGTCGGAGCGCGGTGACGAGCTCCTGGGCGATGAGGTAGCCGATCTGCCCCTGCGACTCCGCATCGATCACGTGCATCGGCGGAGCCGGCACCTCGGGGGCGCCGAGCTCGGCCTCGCGCAGAAGATTGCCGACCTGGGGTCCGTTCCCGTGGGTGATCACGAGCTCGCGCCCGGTACGGACCACGTAGGCGAGGGCCTTCGAGGTACGCCGCACCTGGCGTACGGCCTCGGCCCAGGTGCCGTGGTCGTGCGCCAACTGAATGGCGTTGCCTCCGAGCGCAACAAGGACACGTTCCGCTCGAGACGGCAAGGTACGATGGGCACGGGGTAGGAGTGCGGGCGTCATCGCGTCCTTCCCTGCGGCACCGCGGTCACGATCTCCTCGCCGGCCCGGGCCGGCGGGCTCCGTCGATTCTCCGGAGGCAGCCGTGGGACCCGGTCCTCGCGTCCGCGCCGCGTCGCCTCGCTTCGGGTCCAGGAGCTCTTCCGCCACGAGGGATCGGAGCGCTGGTCGTTGCGTTGGTCACCCCCGACCCCCCCTCCTCGCCCCTCTCCTCGCGGTACAAGTGCGGCTCGATAAGCCGTCTGGGACCGGCGCGCCGGTCCGCTCGGCGCGCTCCCACCCTTTCTAGGACAGCTCGGCGATCGCCTCGTGGCCGGAAGAGGGCGGGCTGAGCAGGCTCCGCACCATTCCGAGGAGGCGGCTAGGAACGAGCGGCAGCGGGACCTGATGCACCCCGTTCGCGCGCGACAGAATCGGGTCTCGCGAACCGACCACCACCAGCTCGACATCGGGAAACTCACCCCGAAGCCAGCGACGGGCGGTAGCGCAGAAGGTCGCGTTGCACGCGACGACCACGACGGGGTAGCGTCCGTGCAGGGACGGTAGCGACGAGTCCGCGCTCACGTCATGGACGTACTGCGTCGGCACGTTCTCCGCTTCCAGTAGGTCGGCGATCGCCCGCCCGAGGCTCGGCGTCTCCCCGACCACGAGAACTCCCTCGACCGACATGCAATCTGTCCAGCCGGCGTACGGTCTATAGTCTCCTCGTCATCTAGAGTTGACCTTGACGAACAACGAAGCGGAACCCACGAACACCCCGCCGGGCCGCGGCGACCTCGCGGCCGGCGACGTTTCTCGTCGGAGGGGAGAAGAGGCGTCGGCCCGCGTCGAGCCCGACGTGCCACCGGCCGCCGCGTCCGAGGGCGTGGACCGCTCAACCGCATCCGTTGCGTTGGAGACCCTCCCTATCGGACTCGCGGTGATCGTCGCGCCCGGAACGATCTCCTGGGCGAATACGTCGTACTTCCAGATCACCGGCCGTCGGCCGGAGACGGTCGGGATGGATTTCCACCAGATCGTCGAAGAGGACGGCACGTGGGCCGCGCCCATTCGGTCGGCCGTCGACGCCGCGCTCGCCTCGGAGACCGCCTCGACGTTCCGTTCTGTCCGGGCGCGGTACCGTCATCAGCCGGGAGGCGTCTACCTCGACGTGGACGTCCGGCCGCTCCCGGCGTGGCCGGGCGAGCCGACCCGGGCGCTGCTGATCATCCGCGACGTATCTGACCGCGTCGAGGAACATCGCCGAGCGCTCCTCTTCTACGAGTCGTTCCGGTCCTCGACGAATCCGATGCAGCTCACCGACGCCCAGGGAATCATGATCGACGTGAACCCGGCGTACGAACGGGTCTACGGCTATTCCCGAGCCGAGTGCATCGGCCACCGACCCAGCCTCGTGCGCAGCCGGCACACGCCCGCGGAGGTGTACGAGCGGATGTGGAAGGACCTCACAGACCCCCAACGGGGCTACTGGTCCGGCGAGGTCTTGAACCGCGACCGGCAGGGCCGCGAACGACCGGTCCTGCTCACGATCACGGCCATCCGGACTCCGGCGGGCGAAGTGACCCACTATCTCGGCGTCGCCGTCGATCTGTCGGAACAGCGGAGCTGGGAACTTCGCGCCGCGCACGCGGACAAGCTCGCTTCGGTCGGCCAGCTGGCCGCGGGCGTCGCGCACGAGATCAACACCCCGCTCGCCAACGTGATGCTCGTCGCGGAGAGCCTCCGCCGTCGCAGCCAGGACCCTTGGGTGCTGTCGCGGCTCGATACGATGACCGAGCAAATCGACGTGGCCGCTCGCATCGTCCGCAGCCTGCTCGACTTCGCGCGACGCGAGACACCGCACGTCACCGAGCTCGATCTCGTGAGCGTGGCCCGCGAATCCGTCGAGTTCCTGAAGGGTAAGCAGTCCGCGGACGTCGAGGTCGAGGAGGCCTATCCGTCCGGACCTGTGCTGGTCCTCGGCGACCGGGGCCAGCTGATGCAAGTGCTCACGAACATCCTGAACAACGCCTACGACGCGATGACGGGTAAGGGGGTGATCCGTCTGCGGGTCCGTGCGAAGGACGACCGCGCGGAGATCGAGATCGTCGACAGCGGGCCGGGCATCTCGCTCGAGTCCCTTCCGCACATCTTCGAACCGTTCTATACGACGAAGCCCGAGGGGCAGGGGACGGGGCTCGGTCTCGCCATCTGCCACGGCATCGTCCAGTCCCATCACGGCTCGATCGTCGCCCGCAACGTACCGGGAGCGGGCGCGGGGTTCCTCATCTCACTCCCGCTCCGGGTTCGCGCACCCGCACCCGCCTAGCGACCCCCCCCGACGAATCGCCCCCGACCGGTCGCCGGGGGGTCAACTGGAGTTGATTAAGGGTCGATATACCGGGTCTTCGAGTGGAGCCGACAGGTGAGCCGATGCCGAACGATGCGAGCCCCGGACCCGAGAACACCGACCGCCGAATGACCTCCCACTCGCCCGGCCCGGAGGGCTAGACCGCCAGAGGAGACCGACGATGGCGTTCACAACGTTCATCGACGACCTCGCGCTCGTCGAGGTCCTTCTCCTGCTCGCCGCGGCCGTGTTCGCGTACAGCGGCGTGATGATCTGGTGGGCGATCCGGACGAACCAGCCCGGAAGCGTGAAGAAGATCCTTCACGGAGCCGCCGTTCCGATCGGCGCGGTCGGCATAGCCACGACGGCGCTCTCGCTCTGGGGCGAGATGACCTGGCCGTTCCTGGCCTCGGACGGCCTCGCCGGCTACAATATCTTCTTCTTTGACGCGCTGCTCCTGTTCGGGCTGCTCCTCGTCGCGTACGCGACGGCGGCCTACTTCGGGACCCGCATGCAGTACGTGGGCCTGTTCGCGTTGGTCGCCGGTGGAGTGACCGCGTTCTACGGGTACACGGGCTACACCGCAAGCCCCGCGTTCACGAAGGACCCCCTGGACACGCTGCTCCTCTACCTCGGCTTCGCGGTCGCGGGGATCCTCGCGTTCCCGGCGAGCGTGATCATCGACTACTACCTCGACTCGGTCGCGGCGCTGAAGGCACCGTTCCGCACCACGCCGTCCCCGGCGGCCGCCGCTCGGCCGCGGGGGATGGGCACGCGCGGCGCGCAGCCGGTGAACCCGGCTCGCGAGGCCGCCCCGGCGAACGCTCCGGAGTCGGAGGCAACGCCCGAGGTCTACCACGTCCCGGTGTGGGTGCAGACGTTCCTGCTGCTGTTCCCCGTGTTCATGGCCATCGCCGGATTCGCCGCGCTCTGGTACTTCGGCATCACGCTGCCGGGGCACCTCGGCTCGGGGCCGGGAGCGGCGCCGTAGCAAAGAACCACCTCACGGATCGGGTCGCGCCAACCCCTTCGACCGTCCGGGGGAGGATCTCCCCCGGACGCCCTGATTTCTCACGGCAACGCTAATCCCGCCGTAGCGCTCGGCCGGGCCGTGCGGATCCTGGTCGTAGATGACGACCCCGTTTTCCGCGAGGAGCTCGCCGAGCTCCTTCGGGACGACGGGCACGTCGCCACCGCCGCGCCTTCCGTGCCGAAGGCGATCGAGTTCCTCGAGCACGAAGAGGCCGACCTCGTGATCACCGACCTCAAGATGCCCCGCCACGGAGGGCTCGACCTCCTTCGAGAGGTCCGCGCCCGCTGGCCCCGGACGCTGGTCGTGGTCGTCACGGGCTACGCCACGGTCGAGACCGCGCTCGACGCGATGAAGATGGGGGCCTTCGACTACGTGCGGAAGCCGTTCCGCGTCGAACAGGTCCGCGAGACGCTTCGCCTGGCGGCGCAGGAGCACGAGTTCGAGTCCCCCCACGAGACCTACCGCGACCCCGTCCGAGAGGCGCGCGCGTTGGCCGCCTCGGGAAAGCACGAAGTGCTGTTCTTCGGGGAGCGGGCGCCGGCGGAAGCGCCCCACCTTCGCACCGCCCCCCTCGACCCGACGAACCCCGCAGAGCTCGTCGACCGGGCCGAGGCATTCATCGCAGAGCACCCCGACGCCGCGATCGTGATCGCCGGGGTCGAGCGGATGGTGGAAAACCATCGCCTCGAAGACATCGTCACGATCCTCGATCGGCTCCGAGAGGACCTCGCCGGTCACGGGCCGTTGCGGGTCGGATTCAACCCGCGGCGGCTCCCTCCCGCGGTCGCGGCCGCGCTCGCCGGGGCTGTCGCCGCGGAGGAGACCCATGCGACCCTCGAAGCGCTCGCGAACCCCATCCGTCGCCGTATCCTCCAGCGCCTAGAGGGAGCGCCGGCTTCCTTCGGAGAGACGATGGCGGCCGCGGGGCTCGACGATTCGCCGAAGATGGCGTTCCATCTGCGCCGCTTGGCCGAGACGGGCCTCATCCTCCACGAGGCGGAGACCTACCGTCTGACCGCCCGGGGGGAGGCGGTGGCCCGCCTGCTCTCGGACGCGACGTTCCTTCCGCCCGCGGACGACTCCGGGAACCTCGCCTTCCCCGGCCGCTCGACCCCGGGCGCGAAGCGGCCCCGGTCCCGTTAGGCGGCAGGGCTTACGCGGGGGCAACCGAGCCTTTAAGTTACCTAGGGTAATTGAGTGTACTGAGGAAACTCTCATGCCCGAACCTCCCCGCTCGATCATGCACCGCTTCCCCGGCGTCCCCACGCTGGAAGGGGCGGGAGTCCGCCTCCGCCGGTCGTTCTCGAACCCCGAGGTGCCGCTGTTCGATCCGTTCCTCCTGCTCGACCGCTTTGGCTCGTCGAACCCCGAGGACTACCTCGCGGGGTTCCCGTGGCACCCCCACCGTGGGATCGAGACGGTGACCTACGTGCTGGATGGGCGCGTCGAGCACGGGGATACGCTCGGCAACTCCGGGATCATCGGTTCCGGCGACGTCCAGTGGATGAACTCGGGCAGTGGGATCATCCACCAGGAGATGCCCCAGCGGTCCGACGGCGGCATGTCGGGCTTCCAGTTGTGGGTGAACCTGCCCGCTCGCGAGAAGATGTCCGTACCCGCCTACCACGGCCTCACGTCGAACGAGATCCCTGAGGTCACGAGCGACGCCGGCGACCGGGTCAAGGTCGTCGCCGGCTCCTTCGGACGCGTCGAAGGCCCGGTGCGCGGGATTCCGGTCGACCCCACCTACCTCGACGTCCGCGTGCCGCCGCACGGGACGTTCGAGCTACCGACCGTGCCGGGATACACCGTGTTCGCCCACGCGATCGACGGGAGCGGATCGTTCGCGGGTACCGACCGGCGGCCCGTGGTCGGCGGAGAGACCGTGCTCTTCGGTCCCGGCGGGCCGGTCCGTGCCGAGGCGGGAGAGTCGGGGCTCCGGTTCCTCTTCGTCGAGGGCCGCCCGCTCCGCGAACCCGTGGCCTGGTACGGACCGATCGTGATGAACGATCGGTCCGAGCTCCTGACCGCGGCACGAGAGCTGCGCAACGGCGAGTTCATCAAGCACCGTCGGCCGGTCGTCGAGGAGTAGTCGGTCCGCGGGACCCGGCGAGGCGTTCGAACGCGCTCGTGAGCACGGTGACCGCTCGCGTAAGCTCGTCGTCGGCGAGCGACTCGCGTGCCGTGTGATCGAGCCGGGAGTCTCCGGGACCGTAGGCAGCCGCCGGGACCTTCCAGGCCGGCGCGACCACGTTCAGGTCGGACGTCCCGCTCTTGCGCCAGAGCGTGGGCCGGGCGCCGAGGCCGCGGATCCCGTGCGCGAGCGCCACGACCGCCGGGTTCGCGCGCGGCACCTCGACCGGCTCGACCCGTATCCGAACCTGGATCCGGGGCCGCCCGGGCTCGGTCGGAAGGAGCGCGAGCACGCTCCCGGTGGTCAATCCGGGCGGGAGACGGAAGTCGACCGTGACGCGGACGGTCTCCACGTCGCCGGTCCGTCGGGTATCGACCGCGACGACCTTCGCGGTGAGCGATTGGAACAGCGACTCCGTCTGACGCGCCGTCGCGAGCGCGCGTACGGCGGCCGACCAATCGAGGGCGACGTCCGTCGTGGTCGGGGTGGGCGAGGAGTAGTGGGTGCGTCGCCCTCGGAACGTTGCGGTGAGCTGAAGCTCCCCCTTGTATCCGATCGTCACCCCGTCCCAGCGACTGGGTTCGCCGACGATCACGACGTCCGGAGCGGGACCGGATAGGAGATGCACAGCCCCCCGGCTGTCGACCTCTTCGCCCACCGCCGCGACCACGACCAGCGAACCGGGGCCCGCGAACCGCGTGCCGGCGCAGAGGGCGGCGGCGAGGGACCCCTTCGCGTCGACCGCGCCCCGACCGTGGGTGCGCCCGCCGCCGCGGCGTGCGGGGCGCTCGCCTTCGACGGTGTCGATGTGGCCCAGGAAGCAGATCCGGGGTCGTCCGCGGCCACGTCGCGCGATCCCGTTCCCGGCGCGGTCGATCGAGGCCGAGTACCCGAGACCCCGCGCGATCGCACAGAACTCCCGGACCGCGCCGCGCTCACGTCCCGAAGGACTGTACCGGCGCAGGAGGCGCAGCAGCACGTCAGCGGGCTCCGTGAACGATCACCTCCGCGATCGCGTCGAGGCCGTTGTGCCAGTCGTCCTCTCCGATGACGAGCGGGGGCAGGAGCCGAAGCACCGTCGCGCCGGCCGGGATCGCCAGGTACCCCTTCGCTTCGAGCGCGCGCAGGTAGGGGGCGACCTTCTCGCGGAGCTCGATGCCGATCAGTAGGCCCTGCCCCCGGACCTCGCGGACCCGTTCTTCGGGCAGCTCGGAGAGCCTCGCCATGGCGAGCGCCCCGAGGCGCTCGGCCCGCTCGGCGAGGCGCTCGCGGACGGTGACGTCGAGCGCGGCGATCCCGGCGGCGCACGCGAGGGGATTCCCGCCGAACGTCGAGTGGTGGGTCCCGCGGAAGCGGGCCTCGACCTCGGTGGACGTGACGGTGGCGCCGATCGGCACCCCCCCGGCCAGCGACTTCGCGAGCGTGAGGAGGTCCGGCACGACCCCCGAGTGCTCGAACGCGAAGAGCCGGCCGGTCCGAGCGATGCCGGTCTGCACCTCGTCGAACGCGAGCAGGGCGCCGGAACGATCGGCGATCGACCGAGCCGCTCGGAGGTACTCGCTCGTCGCGACGTGGACCCCGCCCTCGCCCTGGACCGGCTCGAGGAGGATGAGCCCGGTAGAACCATCGACGGCGCGCTCGAGCGCCGAGGCGTCGTTGAACGGGACGTGCGAAAACCCGGGGACGAGCGGTTCGAACGGCTCGCGGAGCTCCCGTCGCCACGTCGCGCTGAGCGCGCCGAGCGTCCGGCCGTGGAACCCGCGCATCGCGGCGACGACGCCGGATCGACCGGTCGCGCTCCGCGCGATTTTGATCGCGGCCTCGACCGCCTCGGTCCCCGAATTCGAGAGAAACACCCGACCGAACGAGGGTGGCAGGAGCCCGAGCAGCTTTTCGAGGAACGCCGTGCGCACCGGGTTGCCGTACCCGCTGCCGAGATAGAGAAGGGTCCGGGCCTGCTCCGCGACCGCCGCGGCGATGTCCGGATGGGCCGCGCCGAGGCTCCCTGCGCCGTGCGTTGCGCCGAGGTCGACATAGCGACGGCCCTGCTCGTCCCAAAGTCCCGCCTTGTCGCCCCGCACGATCGTCAGCCGTCGCGCACCACCGCTACCGAACTCGATCGACGGCCGCGCGGTCGAGTCGCTCATGAGAAGACCGTCCCCTCCCCGGCGAGCGCGTGGCTTACCGGGCCATCGACCTGGGACGAGGCGATCACGACCCGGCCCACTCCGCCCGCGAGGGCGCGCTGCGCGGCGAGCACTTTCTTGCGCATACGCCCTTCGGCGAACGGCAGCACGGCGTCGATCTCGGAGCGATCGACTCGGCGGACCAGGCTCGCCGGGTCGGACACGTCGCGAAGGAGGCCCGGGACGTTCGTGAGCAGGACGAGCGCATCGGCCCCGAGCGCGACCGCGACCTCGGCGGCAATGCGGTCGGCGTCGACGTTGACGATCTCGCCCTGTGCGGTGATCGCCGGCGGACCGATCACGGGCACGCAGCCCAGGCCCGCGATCCCGCGCAATAGCTCGCCGTCGACCCGCGTGATCGTGCCGGACCAATCGTCGCGAACGTGGACCACCCGCTCTCCAAGGACCGCCCGAACCCCGTGCTTGCGCTCCGCGAGGACGAGCCGGCCATCGACCCCCGAGAGGCCCACGGCGCGGACGCCCCTCCGCGCGAACGCCGCCACGGCTTCGGTCTGGACGGTTCCGGCGAGCGCCATCACCACGGTCGCGAGCTGCGCCGGATCGTTGTGCCGCGAGACGACCCCGCTCGGCGACGTGAGGTACTCCGAGGGGTGGCCGAGCGCTTCCGCGAGACGATCGACCGACTCCGAACCGCCGTGAACGAGGACGTAATCCGTTCGGGAGACGAGGTCCGAAACGACCGGGTCGAGCCGGTTCCCGAGGGCCCCGCCCACCTTGACGACGATCGTCATCGAGCGCTCTAGATCGGGTGGAGACCGGGGAAATCGAGCCCCGTCGTTTCCGGGAACCCGGCCCGGAGGTTGAGGCACTGCACCGCGTTCCCCGCGGCCCCCTTCATCAGATTGTCCAGCGCGGCAATCGCCACGATCCGCTCGGCATGGGCATCGGCGGCGAAGCCGAGATCGCAATAGTTGGTGCCGGCGAGGATCTTAGGCTCCGGCTCCCGGTGGATCCCGTCCGTCTCGTGGACGATCCGTACGAACGGTTCCGAGCCGTAGGCGGCCCGGTAGGTCCGCCAAAGGTCCTTCTCGTCCACCGGCCGGGTGCGGAAGGCGTGGCACGTGGCGAGCACCCCCCGGACGGCTTCGACCGCGTGGCAAGAAAGGGCCACCCGTACGCCGGTCTCCTGCTCGATTTCGGCAGTATGGCGGTGTCCGGCGGGGGCGTACGCCCGCATGACCCCCGACCGCTCCGCATGAAGCCCCGCCGGTCCGGAGTCTTGGCCGCTGGCGGACGAACCGCTCTTCGCGTCGACCACGACGTGGGCCGGGTCGATGAGCGACGCGGCGACGAGCGGGCGGAGGGCGAGGATCGAGGCGGTCGCGATGCACCCGGGCACGGCGATCAGCCGCGCGGACCGGATCGCGTCGCGATGGACCTCGGGGAGCCCGTAGACCGCTTCGGCGAGGAGCTCCGGGTGGGGGTGCTGCCGCCCGTAGTAGGCCGGGTATTGGGCGGGGTCGTGGAGCCGGTAGTCCGCGGAGAGGTCAATCACGGTCCCGTCGGCACCGAGGAGCCCGGGGACCCGCTCCATCGATCCGCCGTGGGGCGTGGCAAGGAACGTGATGTCCGCGGCCCGGAGGGCGGAGTGGGGTGCGAACGTGAGGGACGTCCACTTCCGAAGGTTCGGGTGAGCCCGTCCGACCGCTTTTCCGGCCAAGGTGTCGGAGGTGACCTGGTCGACCTCGACGCCCGGATGGCGGAGCAGGAGCCGCAGAAGCTCTCCGCCCACGTAACCCGAGCCGCCGACGATCGCGACCTTCATCGCCGGCCCACCTCGATGGCGTACTCGACGATGGCCCCCGCGATGTCGGCGCCCGTCGTGGCGCCGAGGGCCTTGAACTCGGGTGTTGGGTTGACCTCGTGCACGACAAGGCCACCGGGCGACTCCATGAGGTCGACCGCGAGCACCCCACCTCCCATCGCGGCCGCCGCGCGGAGCGCGAGCTCGGTGAGCTCGGGGGTCAGCGGGAGCGGCTCGGTCGTCGCCCCACGCGCGGCGTTCGTGCGCCAGGCGCTCGATCGCCGGTACATCCCGGCGATCGCCCGATCCCCGACGACGAAGACCCGGAGGTCCCGCCCCGGCTTCGGAACGAACTCTTGGACGTAGAACACCGAGTGGACCGGCGACGGAAGCGCGCTCTTGTGCTCGAGGATCTGCTCGGCCTCTTCCGGCGAGGAGACCTTCGCCATCAGCCGTCCCCACGAACCGATCGCGGGCTTCAGCACCGCCGGGTATCCGATCCGCTCGATCGCCCGCAGCGCCGCCTCGGGCGAGAGCGCGATGACGGTCTTCGGCGTCGGGACGCCGCGTTCGGCGAGTCGGAGGGATGCCCGGATCTTGTCCCCGGCGAGCTCCGTCACCTCGGGCGCATTGACGACCGGGATCCCGTAGTGGGCGAAGCACCACGCGGCATAGACGGACCGCGTGTGACTCACGGAACGGTCAACGACGACGTCGGCGAGGAGGTCGGGCCCTTCGAGACCGAACGTCACCTCGGCGTCGTCGAGGCGAACGACCTCAAGGCCCCGCGATGCCGCGGCCGCGAGGAGGGCCTTCTCCTCGGGGCGGACGATCGTGTAGAAGACCCCGAACCGGAACCCGTCACTCACCCCAGTCCTCGGCCTCTTTCGGGGCAGGCTGGACGGAGAACGGCTCGGTACCGAGCACCTCGAGCTCGGTGCCGCAGTCGGGACAGGGGAACACTTCGCCCAACACCTTGTCGTGGCTCTCGACGATCGCTGCGCATTCTGGGCATTCGGTCATTTCTCTACCTCGTTCAGGAGTTCCTCGATCAGCTCGACCTTGCGGCCGAGCGAGGACAGGGTTTCGGAGCGCGCGGTCCGACGTTCCCGCGCGTGCGCGATCTGGGTCGCCACCGCCTTCGGACCCGGTCCGCCGGGGGAGGCCCGGCGACCGAGCGCGAGCGGGGGGTCGTGATCGTACGATCCGGACCCTGTAGGAAGGGCGGCCGGAGTCCCGGCTGCGTAAGCGGCGGTCACGGTGGCGTGAGCCTCTCGGAAGGGCACGCCCGAGGCAACGAGAGCCTCGGCTCGATCGGTGGCATAGAGCTCGGCGTCCCCGCTCGCGGCAGCGAGCGCCGCCGGTGCAAACCGCATCCCGTCGACCAGCTCCGACAGCGCTCCCACCACGCCCTCGACGGTAGCGAGTGCGTCGGCGACGGGAGCCTTGTCCTCCTGGAGATCACGGTTGTACGCGAGCGGCAGCCCTTTGAGCACCGTCAGCAAGGCGACGAGGTCCCCGATCGCCCGCCCGGCCTTCCCACGGACGAGCTCGGCGATGTCGGGGTTCCGCTTCTGGGGCATCAGGCTGCTTCCGGCACCGAGCGCCGGGCTGCGTTCGAGGAATCCGAACTCCTGCGACGCGAACACCACCACCTCTTCCCCGAAGCTGCTCGCGTGCACGGCGACCAGCGCGAGATCGAAGAGGAACTCGGCGAGCGGGTCCCGATCGCTGACGGCGTCGAGCGAGTTCTCGAACGCCCCATCGAATCCGAGACGGGAGGCGACGTACGCCGGGTCGATCGGCAGGGTCGAGCCGGCCAGAGCTCCGGCGCCGAGCGGGGAAGTGTTCGCGCGCCGGGCCAAGTCGATCAGCCGGTCGAGGTCCCGGTCGAACCGCCAGAAGTGGGCGAGGAACCAGTGCGCGACGCTGACGAGCTGGGCCCGCTGCAGATGGGTGTACCCCGGGAGCGGGACGTCGACCGCGAGATCCGCGCGCTGCAGCAGGCGACGTTCCAGCTCGAGGAGCGCCGTGGCCACGTCGAGGATGGCCGAGCGCAGGTAGAGCCGCTCGTCCAGCGCCACCTGATCGTTCCGGCTGCGCGCCGTATGGAGCTTACCGCCCACCGGACCGAGCAGTTCCGTGACGCGAACTTCGATGTTCGTGTGGACGTCCTCCAGGTCTTCCCGCCAAGGGAAGGAGCCATCCCGGATCTCGCGAGCGACCGTACGGAGACCAGCGACTAACTCGGAGGTCTCGGACGGCGAGAGGATCCCGACCCGACCGAGCATCTCCGCGTGGGCGATGCTCCCGGCGACGTCGTAGCGGGCGAGCGGGCGATCGACGGAGAGAGAATTGAGGAACCGAGCCCCCGGGGTCCGGACATACGACGGCGGAGGCGATCCCGCACCCGACACCGACACGGCAGCGGCCACCTCAGTAGAGCCGCACCTGGCTCGCGCGCGCGGTGGGGGTCGTTGGACGGGACCCGGCCGACGACCAGGTCCGTGCGGGCAATCCCCAGACGTAGATGAATCCCTCCGCCATCTCCTGGCGGAACCGGTCTCCGCTCGAGTACGTGGCGAGCCCGTGTTGATAGAGGGAGTAGGGCGACCGGCGTCCGGCCACGGTCGCGGACCCTTTGTAGAGCTTCATCGCGACCTCCCCCGTGACACGGGTCTGCGTCGCGACCACGAACGCATCCAGGGCCTCGCGCAGCGGCGTGAACCAAAGCCCGTCGTAGATCATCTGGGCGTAGCGTTGCTCCACCGTGCGCTTGAATTCGAGGAGATCCCGAGGCAGGACGAGGGCCTCGAGCGCACGATGGGCGTCGATCAGCACCATCGCGGCGGGGCATTCGTAGACCTCGCGAGACTTGATGCCGACGACCCTCGATTCGACGTGGTCGATCCGGCCGACCCCGGCCGCTCCCGCGGTCCGGTTCAGTTCGCCGATGAGATCGAGGAGGGGGAGCGCGTGATCGTTGATCGCGACCGGGGTCCCGCGCTCGAACGCGATTTTCACGTAGGCCGGGGCATCCGGCGCCGCCTGCGGCGAGGTCGTCCACCCGTAGGCTTCCTCGGGGGGCTCGATCGCGGGATCCTCCAGTACGCCGCACTCCACGGAGCGTCCCCACAGGTTCTCGTCGGTGCTGTAGGGAGTCGACGGTCCCGCTGCGAGCGGAATGCCGTGCGCGCGCGCATACGCCACCTCCGCGTCACGGTCCATCGACCACTCCCGCGCCGGCGCGATCACCTCCAGCTCCGGGGCGAGGGCCGTGGTCGAGAGATCGAAGCGCACCTGGTCGTTGCCCTTGCCCGTGCAGCCGTGCGCGATGGCCGACGCGCCCTCCTGGCGCGCGACGTCCACCAGGTGGCGGCCGATGAGCGGACGGGCGAGCGCCGTGCTGAGGGGGTAGACCCCCTCGTACAGCGCATTGGCCCGCAGCGCAGGCGCGATGAACGTCTCGGCGAACTCCTGGCGCGCGTCAACGACGATCGCCTTCGTCGCGCCCGCGTTCGCCGCCCTCTCGCGGACCCGTTCCAGGTCTCCGGGCTGGCCGACGTTGACCGTCAGGGCGATGACGTCCGCGTCCTTCTTCTCCCGCAACCACGGGATCGCGACGGACGTGTCGAGACCACCGGAGTAGGCGAGTACTACCCGTTTCGAGCTCACTCCGGCGTCCTCAGTTCGACTTCGAAAGTCCACGAACCCGATTTATACGATGCGACCGTCCGCGAACACGAAAAGGCAGAAATGTCCTAGATGGAACAGAAATGTCGCACGAAGCTGAGCCCGTGGCCCGGCAGGTCCGGGTCTATCTCGAAAACCATCCGGCGGTCGCGGACGCGATCCGCATGGGGATCGCCAACTACACCGCGGTCGCGCGCCGCATCGCCGGGGAGCTCGGCCTACCGTACTCCCCGGCGATCGTCGCCGCGTGCCGTCGGTACCCCCGAGGCCGCGAGCTCCAGGCGCGGGAGGCCGGGGTCCGGCGCGTCCTCCGCAAGAGCCGGATCGAGACGCGAACGAAGGTCGCCGCCATCACGGTGCGGCAGGGCGTGGATGTCCTCCAGCGTCTCGGCGACGTGGTCGAAGAACTGCTGGACGAGGAGTCGCTCTGCCGACTGATCCAGGTCTCCCGGGGTACCGTCGTGATCATCGACGAAGACTCCGTGCCTCGGATCACGAAGCGGCTCCGGGAGGACCAGATCGTTCGAGTACGACGGAACCTGGTCGAGGTCGCCGTGACCGGACCGGAGAGCATCGAGGAGACTCCCGGACTGCTGACGGTACTCACCGGAATCGTCTCCGCTCAGGGAATCAACATCGTGGAGGCGCTCAGCTGCTACACCGACACGATCTTCCTCTTCGAGCTGGGCGATTTCCCGCCGGCCCTCGCCGCGCTCTCTCGTGCGGTCGAGTAGCCCGGCCGCTCCGGCACAAGCGATCCACGATGGCCGACGGACCCGTCACACTCACGAGGAGCAGTCGCTTCGGGCGAGGTCGCATGCGACGCCGCCGTCCGCTCCCGCCCGAGGACGCCCTCGCCCGCGTCGTCCTCGAGCGATACCTGACGCTGCGCGCGGGAGAATCGCTCACGGTCGAATCGTGGAGCCATGCCCTCCCCTGGGCCCGATCGTTCGTCGTCGAAGCGCGCCGCCGCGGGGCCGTCCCGACCCTCGTCGTCGAGGACGAAGAAGCATACTTCCGCTCTCTCGAGCTGGCCGGCGCCCCCGTGGCGTCCGGGCCGGCTCGCTCGCCCCTCGTGCCGGCCTCGGCGCACGTGTATCTCGGGGGGCCCGACGCCTTTGCCCGACTGCTCGGCCTTCCGGCCGAAGAGATCGATCGGATCGCACGCCGCCACGAGGTCTCCTGGTGGAGGCGGGCCGGCCGTTACCGGACCCGGGCGGTCCGCCTTGCGGTCGCTGACGCGACCCCCTCGGCCGCCGCCCGGTACGGCGTGGATCTCCGCGCGTGGCAGTCGGAACTGGTGCGGGCGAGTCGCGTCGATCCGCAGCGACTGGAAGCCATCGGAGCGCGGGTCTCGCACCGCCTCGGCTCCGCTCGCTCGCTGCGCGTTCGCCACGCGAACGGGACCGACCTCCTGCTGCGGCGTCGTCGAAGCCCTCCCTCACTCGACACGGGTCGGCCTCGGCCGACGGCCGGACAGCTCTGGGCCCGAGTTCCCTCGGGTTTGCTCATCGTGCCCCTGGAACCCCGGGTCGCCGAAGGTACCTGGGAGACCAACCGCCCTGCGTACGATCGGTTCGCGGATCCCCCGGTGGCGCTCGGCGGGTGGTTCGAGTTTCGGGGCGGTCGCCTGCAGGAGTTCACCTTCGAGCGCGGAGGGGACCGATTCGCCGCGGCGTACGCGTCGGGAGGGCGGCGGGCCGGCCGGCCGCTCGCGCTGACGGTGGGTCTGAACCCGGAAGTGGTCCGCGCCCCGGAGGTCCTCGAGCTCGCGGCGGGCACGGTCGGTCTTCTCCTCGGCGACGGACAGCCGAGTCGGCCTCCCGGTTCAGGCATCGGTTTCCTCGCCGCGCTCGGAGGGGCGAGTGTAGACGCCGACGGACGACCCTGGATCGTCGACGGCGCGCTCCCCGGGACGAACGGGGCGGGTGGCAAGGCTCGTCCCGGTCGAATCAGGCCGCGAGCTTCGTCGCGAACGCTCGCGCCATGGTCTGGGCATGGACGAGATAGCGCGCGGAGATCTGCTCGACGTTGACGCCCAGCGGCACGTCGGTGCCCCCGGCCCGAACGCGCTGCGCGACCGACCCCCACACCTCGAGCGCCTGCGCCACGCTCCGATCGGCCGCCTGACCCTCGTCGCCCTCCAAGATCGCCCGCTCGGCGGCCTCGGGCACGTCGGCCCCCAGCCAGCGGATGAACTCGGCATCCTGCTCGTCGACGAGCGGGGCGAAGCTGAGCAGCACGGGCGCCGGGCGGAGCGAGGCCTGGCGGCACAGGAGATCGTACTGCTCGATCATCGCGCATGTCGCCTCGGCGTCGAACACGATCTGGGTGGTGAAGAACGCGGCACCGGCACGCGTCTTGGCGAGCATCCGGTGCGGTTCCCCTTCCCGTTGGGGGATCGTGATGTTGCCGACGAGCCCTCCGGCTCGCTCCACGATTGGCCGGCAGATCCGGTCGGCCTCCGTCACGGCGGGGCCGGGGTACGGAATGTAGCGGCTCGTTCCGCCGACAAGAACGACGTGGCGAAGGCCGAGGCCTACGGTCTCGACCGTCCACCGCTCAACGGCCGACGCGCTCTCGAGGTGGGCGACGACCTTGTTCACCACGACCTCCCGATGCGACCGTTCGCCGACCTTGCGCGCGAACGACCGGGGATCGGCGCTCCGGTAGAGCGGGCGACCTTCGTGGTTCTCGTCCACGAGCTCGGGCACGTCGAGGGCGTCGATGCGTGGGACGGCCTCGACGAGCGCGACGACCGCGTCGGCGGCCGCCTCCGCCCGGGTCGGCGACATTCGGATCGACGGGGGGACAGGCTCAAAGAAGAGTGGCGTGGCATGCAAGGCCTCCGCGAGCGTGCGTGGCATCCGGTTCCTCGAGGATCTCCCGGCGGGGGGAACGGCCCCGCGATAAAGCGTTTCGTCGCGCGGGGCCGTGCACGACGACCCGATCGGCCTCGCCCGGGAGCAGCAGGGAGGCGGCGTTGCTGGCGATCGTCCTGCGGTCGTACAGGCCCGAGGTTCCGCGGGGATCCGCCGCTCCCCCGAGCGCGCGAGGCAGTGGGGGAAGCACGGTGGGCCTCCGGGGCGGGACGGCAGATCGTTCCGAGGTTCCGGGCCCGAGCCGGTAAGCAGAAACAAGGCGAAGGAATTTGGCTCGGGGCAGCTCACGGGCCCAAGGAGGAATGAAGCCCTCGCGGGTGGAACGGCCTTGGCCTCGCATCGATTAGGAGGCGTGCTCCCACTGGTTCGACAGGGCCTTGAGCTCGGCCTGGAGTTCGGCCCCCGCTCGCTCGAGGCGCTCGCCTGGGTGGCCGAAACGATCGAAGGGTCGGTCTATTCGCCCCACTCGCTCGAGCGGACCGCGACGGGCCTCACGTTCGTTCTCGAGAACCCCCCGCTCCGGACCGCGGCGTTCTCCTCGGTACGGGTGCTCGTGGACGGCGTGGCGGTCCCTCCCCAGGACGTGTCGGTTCGAACGAGGGGCAGGGGGCCCTGGCGGACCGCAGCGATGGTCACTCCTGACTCAAGCCTTGACCTCGTGCCCGGCGACCGGATCGAGTTCGCACTACGGGGGGTGTTCGACATCCGCGCCGGCGAGACCACGATCCGACTCGAGCTCCGCACGGCAGCCATCCCGCCGCTCGTCTGGCTGGAGTTCACCGAACCTCCCATCCTGCGGAGCCAGGCCCCGTGAGGGATACGCCCGGGGCGGCGAGGCCGCCCACACCGGTGCTCCTGACGACGCCCATGTCGGCCATCCTGCTCGATGGCCAAGGGGACCTTGCCTTGGGATGCGAGATGCGGGGCGCCACGGCCGAGTGGGGAGGGATCATCGGCCAATGCGTGCGGTTGATCAGCGCGTGGCGCCTCGGGTTCTGGCTCGGCGAGGACACCGGCGACCTCCCTTCCTCCCTCGTTGATGCCGAGACCTTAGCGGGGGCGTGGCGCAGCCACCATGCTTGGCGAGGCCTCGAGATCGTCCACGCCGTGAGTCCCACCACCATGGTCGCCGGCGCCGTGCGCACCCTGCGCTGCACGCAAACCGAGGGATCTCCCGCGACACTCCACATCACGAGCACGTTCGCGCCGTACCTGCTGCCAGTGATGGTCGAGGGCGTGCGCCCCCACGAGTTCCGGGTCGAGACGAGCTCGGAAGAGATCCGGATACGACAGCGAGGGTTCGGTCTCTCCGTTCAGTCGTCCGTCGCCCCCTCCTTTCTTCTTCTGAACCGTGGCTCCTGGATCGGAGGACGCTGGACCGGGCGGGTCGACGAGTTCGGCATCGAGTACGCCGTTCCGATCGCGCAGGGGGCCCCCGCCGAGATCCGGTTGCTGGTCCATGGCGGGCTCGACCGAACGATCGGGCCGGCGAGGGCCGCCGCTCGGGACGTCCTTGCCGACCCCGAGGGCTCGGCCGCCGCGACCGCGGCGTCCGATCAGGCATGGGAGGAAGGAACCCCGGTCTTGAGGTTCCCGAATGCCCCCGAACTCGAGCGCGCGTATCTCCGCGCGCGGAGCTCGCTCCGTCGACTGTACGCAGCGCCCGGCGACGACCTTACCGGTCTCGTCGCGGGATTTCCCTGGTACGCTGCCCTCTGGGGCCGGGATACCGCATGGATGCTCCCGGCGGTCATCTGGCTCGGCGACTTTGACTGGGCCCGCCGCTCGATCGAGACGATGTTCCGCTACCAGTCCCGAGGCACGGTCCCGATCCTGGGGGCCGAAGACGGCGAGCTTCCGATGCAGCTCGCTCCGGGACCGATCTTCCTGTACGGGAGCTCGGACACCACCCTGTACTATCCCGAGCTCGTCGATCGCTGGCTCCGTCACGCGGGAGCATCCCAGCTCCCGGACGGATGGGCGACCGCGATCGAGCTCGTCGTGCGATGGGCCGTGGCGCGGTCCGATCCCGAGACCGGTCTCCTTCGCAATGGCGGGGAGGCCGAGACGATCGTCGCCGCTACCCCCGGCTTCGCCCGCGTCCGCTACGGCATCGACGCGCCCGACACAACGATCTGGGACTCCACCGACCGCCGCTCGCACGCGATCGACATCCAAGTCCTGTGGTGGCGGGCCCTCGGGTCCGCTCTCCAGTGGCTCGGTCGACCGGGCGACCCCGGGACCAGCCAGAACGAACGGCTCAGAGATCGGCTCGCCGACACCGTTCGCGAACGATACCGTTGGGAGGCGGAGGGGTACCTCTACGACTCCCTGAGGGAGGGCCGGCCGGTGGAGCAACGGCGACCGAACGCTCTGCTCGCGGTGAGCGCCGGCCTGTTCGAGCCGGAGGAGGCCCGGCGCTACGTTCGGCGCGCCGCCCAGGGCGACCTCACGACCCTTTGGGGAGTCCGGACTCTTTCCTCGATCGACCCGGCGTACAACTCCATCGCCTACCACGACGGCGAGGTCTGGACCATCGCGACGGCCTGGGCGGCCGACGCGGCGCTCGCGGCCGGAGAGGCCGCGCTCGGTCTCGCGTACCTCACGACCATCGCGGACCGGTTCGAGCAGGGGAACGGGTTCGCGCCCGAGTGCTACCGAGGGGACCGGCCGGAGCCCTTCGATTCGTGCTTCCTGCTCGGGCTGAGCGTCGCCCCATTCCTAACGGCACTGTTCGAACGGCTCTGGGGGATCGTCATGGACGCTCGAACCCTCCGCCTCGCCGTACGGCCGGTGTTCCCGCCCGACTGGACCACCGCATCCATCGAGCGACTGCGGGTCGGGAGTGGTGCCGTCGACCTTCGCTGGAACGCGGGCGATCTCGAGGTGCGGTGGTCGGGACCGGGCACGCTATCGGTGGAGACGGCCTCTCAATCCGGTACGGTGGCTCCGGGAGGCACCGGCACGTTCGGTGGCCGGAAGCTCGGGGAGCCTTCTTAACCTCGCAATCCACACGAACCCGGATGGCGGACGCGATCGAGGTCGAGCACCTGATCAAGCGCTATGGCGATCTCGCAGCCGTCAACGACATCGCGTTCCGCGTGGCGAGCGGATCGGTCTTCTCGTTCCTCGGGCCGAACGGGGCCGGTAAGACCACGACCACCGAGATCCTGGAGGGACTCCGGCGTCGGACCGAGGGGACCGTGCGCGTGCTGGGCCTCGATCCGTGGACCGATTCGCGCCCGCTCCACGACCGGATCGGCGTTATCCCGCAGGACTTCCGCTTCTTCGAGAAGATCACCCCCCGCGAGGCGATCGAGTACTACGGGTCGCTCTTCGGGACCCGGCCGGACGCCGGCGATCTTCTCGCCCGCGTCCAACTCGCGGACAAGGCCGAGTCCCGTTTTGACACGCTATCGGGGGGCCAGAAGCAGAAGCTCGGCCTCGCGCTCTCCCTGACCAACAATCCCGAGATCTGTTTCCTCGACGAGCCGACCACCGGCCTGGATCCGACGGCGCGCCGCGCTATTTGGAAGGTGATCCGAAGCCTCAAGGCCGAGGGCCGGACGGTCTTCCTCACGACGCACTACCTGGAAGAGGCGGAGCTCCTCGCGGACCGCGTGGCGATCATCCACCACGGCCGGATCATCGCGGACGGCGCGCCGAGCGATATCATCGCCGCCTACGGCCGGCCCGCTCGGATCCGATTCGAGGCCCCTCCCGCTCTTGCCGACTACCTGCGGGCCCATCTCGGGCTGCCCGTGACCGCTGAAGACGGGCGGGTCGAGGTTGAACTCCACGAGAAGGGCGATGTCGTCCGAATCCTTTCCGCCGCCGAGGCGAGCGGCATCCGCTGGCAGCAGTTCGCCACGGAGCAGGATACCCTCGAGGACGTCTTCGTTCGCCTCGTGGGTCAGATGGACGAGGGGACCCTGAAGACGGAGACCGCCACATGAGGTGGACCCGCATCCTCGCCGACTTCAAGATCGTGGTCCGTTCGTACGTGCGGAACCCGGTCGCGCTGTTCTTCTCGCTGATCTTTCCGATCATCCTGATCGCGCTCTTCGGGCTCATCTTTTCCGGCTCAGGGACGGCCGTGATCCCGATGACGGTCCTCAATCTCGACCACAACTCCCCCGCGAGCCAGGAGTTCATGGACGCGCTCAACAGCACGTCGTTCGTCAAGCTCTCGTTCGTCAACTGGAGCGCGTCGAGCTTCGCGGCGAACCTGGGGGCGAACGACGACACCGTCGGCCTCATCATCCCAGAAGGGTTCGAAGCGAACTTCACGGCGCATCGACCGGTGAACGTGACGCTCTACACCGATCCCGAGGACGCGGCCTCGGCGGGCCAAGCGGTCTTCGTGGTCTCCGAGGTCACGAACGCCTTCAACCTGAAGGCCGCGAACGGGAGCGCGATCCTCGGGGTGAACACCGAGAACGTCGGTAGCCCGGTCTACACGTACATCGACTACCTCATCCCGGGCCTCATTGGATTCTCGATCCTCACGAGCCCGATGTTCTCGATGGTCGACATCGCGGCGTCGTACCGCAAGGAAGGGATCTTCCGCCAGCTCTCCCTGACCCCGCTCACACGGGCCGAGTGGCTCTCGTCGCACATCCTGTGGTACATGAGCCTCACGTTCGTGACCGCGGGGATCATGATCGGGGCCGGGATCGTGCTCTTCGGGGCGCACGTCACCGTCTCGCTGGGCCTGATCCCCTTCCTCGTCGCCGGGCCGTTCCTCTTCGTGTCGCTCGGCATGCTCATGGGGTCCGTCGCGAAGACCCCCGAGAGCGCGGCTCTCATCGGAAACATCGTCACCTTCCCGATGATGTTCCTCTCGGGAACCTTCTTCCCGGTCTCGGACTTCCCGCCCGGGCTCCAGGCGTTTGCCCACGTTCTGCCGCTCTACTACGTGATCGACGGAATGAACCAGGTGATGCTGTTCGCCAACGCCGCTCGGGCCCTCACCGACGTCCTCGTCGTCTTCGGCATCGCCGTCGTGTTCTTCCTGCTCGCGATCCGGTTCTTCCAATGGCGGGACGAGTGACGGCGGCCGGGCCCGCCCCCCCGGTCGATCCGGCCCGGTTTCGCGGCCTCATGGCGCGCTGGGCGACGGGCGTATCGGTCGTGACGGCCCATCAAGGGCCGGGCGACGCGGGTCTCACCGTCAACGCGTTGTTGTCGGTCTCGCTCACCCCTCCGTCGCTCCTCGTCAGCGTGTCGCGCGACGCCGACACCCTCGCCGCGATCACCGCGAGTGGCCGGTTCGGGGTGAGCTTCCTCGCGGCCGATCAACGACCCCTGAGCGAGCGGTTTGCGGCTCCCGTATCCGCGGAAGAGAAGTTCCGGGGCGTCGCGATCCATCGCGCGCCCGGCGGGAGCCCTCTCCTCGACGGGTCGATCGGCGCGGTCGAGTGTCGCCTCGCCCAACAGATCCCGGCGTTCGACCATGTGCTCCTGATCGGAGAGGTCCTGCACGCGGAACTGGGCGGCGACCGGCCCCCCCTCGTCTTCTTCCGATCGAGCTACGCCACGGCGGAGGGCGCCGATCGCCTAGGCCTGCCACCTTCGCGCGCCTAGAGACGGGGCTTTAACCCCCCCGGGCCCTCGTACGCTGATGGCGACGGCCCCCACCCGGGCTCGCGTCGTGATCGCCGGCAGCGGGCCTGCCGGTCTCACGGCGGCGCTCTACGCCGCGCGGGCCGAGCTCGCCCCGGTGGTGATCTCGGGGGTTCCCGCGGGTGGTCAACTCTTGATCACGACCGACGTGGAGAACTATCCGGGCTTCCCCGAGGGGATCCAGGGGCCCGAACTCGTCGATCGCATGCGGCGCCAGGCCTCCCGGTTCGGCGCGACCTTCGTCGACGACAACGTGACCCGCGTCGACCTCTCACGCCGGCCGTTCCGCGTCATCACCGGGGTGAGCGGGGAGTGGCTCGCGGACGCGCTCATCGTCGCGACCGGCGCGACCGCGCGATGGCTCGGCCTCCCGTCGGAGACCGCGCTCAAAGGTCACGGGGTCTCCGCGTGCGCGACGTGCGATGGGTTCTTCTTCAAAGGGATGCCGCTCGCAGTGGTCGGGGGCGGCGACACGGCGATGGAGGAGGCACTGTTCCTCACGAACTTCGCTACCCACGTTACGATTGTCCACCGACGCGACGAGCTCCGGGCGAGCCGGATCATGCAGGACCGCGCGCAGCATCACCCGAAGATCTCGTTCCGCTTGGGAGCGGAGGTCGTCGAGGTGCTAGGAAAGCAAGCCGTCGAGGGGGTTCGAGTGCGGGACGTCGCGACGGGCGCGACCTCGGAACTGGCGGTCCGAGGTCTCTTCATCGCGATCGGCTACGACCCGGCGACCGAGGTCTTCCGCGGCGTGCTCGATCTCGACGAGAAGGGGTACGTCCGCGTCCACGATTTCACGCGGACGAGCGTCGACGGCGTGTTCGCGGCCGGGGACGTCCACGATCACCGCTACCGTCAAGCGGTCACGGCCGCGGGGGCCGGTTGCATGGCCGCGATCGATGCCGAACGGTGGCTCGCCGAGCATGCGTACGCGGAGGCCCGGGCCTCGTCCGGAGCAACGACTCCTGCCGTCCGAATGCGACGGCCGGCGGCTCCGGGCTAGAGTTTAATACCGGCCGGGCCGGTCCAAAGAGAGGTCGACCGAGTGCCGAACAAGAAGAGCCTCCACATCGAGAGCTCGGGGCAGCTCTGCATCTACTGTGGTGCGTGCGTCGGGATCTGCCCCCTCAACTGCATCTACCTCGACGAGACCCGGATCACGTTCGACGAGCGGATCTGCACCCGGTGCGAGATCTGCGTGCGCGCCTGCCCGGTCGGCGCGATCGAGATCGGCTGAGGCGAGGTCGCGAACCGAAGGACGAGCATGCTGGACCAGAAGACGGACGTGCTGGTCATCGGCGCCGGCCCGGCCGGAAGCATGACGGCGAAGTGGGCCGCGAAGCACGGCGCGAAGGTGCTGATGATCGAGAAGCGCCAGGAGATCGGCAGCCCCGTTCGCTGCGGCGAGGGGATGAGCAAGGAGTGGCTCCCCGAGGTCGGCATCCGACCGGGCAAGTGGATCAACGTGGAGGTCGAGGGGGCCCGGATCTTCTCCCCGAGCGAGAAGGTTTTCGAGATCAACGAGAAGGACGCGGGCAACGAGGTCGGCTACGTCGTCGAGCGGGACGGGTTCGACAAACAGCTCGCGATCGATGCCGCCAACGAGGGCGTGGATGTCGTTCTGAAAACCGCCGCGGTCGCGGTCCTGAAGGAGGGCAAACGGATCGTGGGGGCGCGCGTCAAACAGTTCGGCGAGACGTTCGAGATCCGGGCCCCGATCACGATCGGCGCGGACGGCTTCGAGAGCCAGGTCGGCCGCTGGGCCGGCCTCCCGACGAACCTCCAGCTCCGGGACATGGACACGTGTCTCCAGTACCGGATGACGAACGTCGACTGCGACACTCGCTACTGCGACTTCTACCTCGGCAAGGTCGCTCCGGGGGGCTACGTCTGGGTCTTCCCCAAAGACCAGGGCCTCGCGAACGTCGGGATCGGCGTGCAGGTCAGCCAGCTGAAGTCGATGGCCGAGGCCCGTTCCTATCTCGATGCCTGGATCGACAAGCACCCGGGGTATGCCAAGGGGAAGAAAATCGACATCGTCGGCGGGGGCGTGTCGATCTCGGCGCCGCTCAAGCAGACGGTGACCGACGGGTTCATGCTGGTCGGCGATGCCGCGCGGATGATCGATCCCCTCACCGGAGGCGGGATCGCGAACGGGTGCATCGCCGGTAAGATCTGCGGGGAGGTCGCCGCGCGCGCCGTCGAAGCGAACGACCCCTCGGCCGCGTTCCTCCAGGCGTACGAGAAGGGCTGGCGGGCCCGACTCGAGGAAAAGCTCTACCGAAACTGGCTCGCGAAGGAGAAGCTCTGCACGATCCCCGACGAGACGTTCGACAAGATCATCGACGCGCTCCAGGACGTGCGGCTCGAGAAGCTCTCGGTCCACAACATCCTGAAAGCGGTCCACGAGAAGTATCCGGAAGTGACGAAGGAGTTCGAGTCGTTCCTCTGAACGACCCGAACCACGAGCGATGCCCGGCGCGCCGAACCGTCCCCCCGAAACCGGGCCCGCCCCCGCGCCTCCGACGCTGTTCGCCGATCCGCCCGAACGGAAGGTCCTCCGCCGTCTCGCGGCGAGCCGGATCGCGCTCCTCCTGGACCCGTGGAAGGGCGCCCCGAGCCCGGATCTCACGACCCCCCTCGAAAAAGCCGAAACGGCCTTCGCGTCGGGCGACTTCTCGACCGCGAGCGGGGCCCTCGACATGCTCAGCGTCCGCCTCGCCGAGCCGCGATGGCCGACGCTCCCCGAGCCGTTCCGTCGTCTGAGGGTCTCGATCCCCACTCCGATGCCCCCCCACTGGGACCCGGACCACGCGCTCCAGCCGCCGGAACGCGAGGCGAAACGCGCCCGGTCGGCGGCCGACGACCAGCTCGCGCTCGCCGCGGCGAGCGTCGGCTGGCTCGGTGCGCACCAGATCGAGGTCGCGGACCTCGCTCCCCGTCTGGATGAGGCGCGCACCATCCTCGGGACCGAGGGCCCGGGAGCTGCGTTCTATGATCGGATCGATGCCGTCTGGGAGGCCGTCCGCGCTCGCGCTCCGACGCTCCGGCCCGGCGGCCCGCGACCCTCCGCGCGCTCGGTCGCGCCCGCCGAGCCCGAGACGGGCGAGGTCTAGGATCGTGGGCGACGAGGGCTCAGCCCCGGGCCCGCGCCGGGTGCGCCGAGGAGAGGGGGAACTGGCCGACTGGCCGCGAGGCCTTCTCGGCTACACGCCGACCGGACCGGACGGATCGACCCCTTCGGACGAAGAAGACCGACTGGCGAACCGGCTGCGTCTCGCCGCTCGGCTCCTCGGCGTTCTGCGGTCCGAGGGACAATCGGTCGAGGGACCGCTCGCCGTCCTCCGCGACGCCCAGAGCGCGCTCGACCGGGGGGATCGCCCCCGCGCGGCCGCCCTCGTCAACCGCGTGATGGCGGAACTCGAGCGTTCGCCCGAGGGCCGGCCCGAACGCGGGCCGGCAACGGTTTAAGTCCCCAACCCCCGTCCCCGCGGGTCGATGGCCGCGGGGCGGTTCGGGACCTTCTCCATCGTGGCGTACGACCGCGACAGTGCTTCCTGGGGCGTCGCGGTCCAGTCGAAGTTCATCGCGGTCGGGTCGGTCGTGCCGTGGGCCGAGGCCGGGGTCGGAGCGATCGCGACCCAGGCTGACGCGAACGTCGCCTACGGGCCGGAGGGGTTGCGTCGCCTTCGGGACGGGGCGAGCGCGTCGGACGTCGTTCGCGTCCTGACCGAGGCCGACCCCGGCCGCGACGAACGACAGCTCGGCGTGGTCGACGCGAAGGGAGGCGCCGCGGCCCATACCGGCGCGAAGTGCCTGGAGTGGGCCGGGCACGAGGTAGGGAACGGGTTCGCGTGCCAGGGGAACATCCTGTTCGGTCCGGCGGTGGTCCGCTCGATGGCGCGCGCCTACGAGACGACGCCGGGCGACCTCTTGGACCGCCTCCTTGCCGCGCTTTCGGCCGGTCAACGGGAGGGAGGCGACCGTCGGGGCATGCAGTCCGCGGCCCTCCTCATCGTTCGTGCCCATGCAGGGTACGGTCACGAGGGGGACCGGTGGGTCGACCTGCGGGTCGACGACCACCCCTCGCCGATCGAGGAGCTGAAGCGGATCGTCAAACTCTACGACCTCACGATACTCGAGCGCGAGGACCCCGCTACCCTGGTGCCGATCGAGGGCGAACTCGCCCTCTCGTTGCAGCACGACCTCGCCGTCCTCGGGTACTATTCGGGACGGTTCACGGGCTCATGGGACGAGCCGAGCCGGGACGCGTTCGTCCGGTTCCTCCACGAGCACAACTTCGAGAACAAGGAACGGGCCGACGGCAAGGTCTGGCCCTCGATCGTGGCGTACCTGCGCGAGCAGGCTGCCGCGGAGACCGCGCGCCGGACTCGAACCGCGCCGATCGTGCCCGGGGCGCTCAGCCGAGGTCCTGGGGCCCAGCCGAAGGGGGCGAGCGCATCGCCGGAGAAACCCACCGCCAAACGAACGAAGTCGAGGTGACCGTCCGCCTCTCCCGGTCCTACGCGACCTCCGCGGAGGCGCGCCGTCTGGCCGCGGCGCTCGCGGCCGACAACCCGCCGTTCGTCCGGGTGGAGGTCGGAGGTCGGACGATCGTCGTCCGACTGCGCGTTCGGAGTGCCGCGAGCGCCCGGGCGACCCTCGACGATCTCCTCGCCTGTGCTCAAGCCGCCGAGCGGGCCGGGGCGATGGCCGGACCGCCGGCGTCCCGAACGCGCGGCGCCGCGCGTAAGTAGGCGCGCCCGTTCGTGGGCCGGTCCTCATGATCCCTGCCCCGCCCCGACGTTCCGATGGCGCCGTGGCGAGGTATGTGGCGGGGGTCGTGATCACCGTCGTCGCGATCCTGAGCCAGTACTTCGTACCCGAGCTCTGGCCAGCGACCCGGGTGGTGTACGGGAACCTACCCTGCGACCTCTTCGTCGTCTACGGAATCCCGGTGATCTCCTTCGCGGTGCTGGTCGGTGCCGGGCCGCTCCGCGCGTGGGCGAGCCGGATCGGGACGGCCGCGGTCGAAGGGCTCCGTTGGTACGGGTTGCTCTCTGTCCTGGCGCTCGTGATCGTCCTCTTCCTCGCGATCGGCTACGAGATCGTCGACCCGGCGGCGTTGAAGCTCCTCAATCGGCCGAACCCGGCGCTCACGCAAGCGATGGGGGATCCGTGGTTCTGGGTCGGATTCTCGTTCGTGGTGGGCGCGTTCGAGGAGACGATTTTCCGCGGATGGATCTATGGATTTTGGCAGAGCCGGGCCGCCTCCTGGCTGACCCCGGCGATCGGATCGAGCGCAATCTTCGCCGGGGTCCACCTCTACTACGGGACCACGTACGGCATCGCCGCGCCGCTGATCTTTCCGGGTCTATTCCTGCTCGGGTTCGCCTTCGCCGCGACCTACCGCTTCTCGGGCGGCAACCTCGTCGTCGTCGCCCTCCTTCACGGCGCCAACGACGCGACCGCGTTCTACACGCTCATCAACTCGACCCTCGGGGTCGTCCTGCACTACGTCCTCATTTTCGTGGGCGTCATCGTCGCGGTCGTGCTCTACGCACGTCGGCCGAGCCCGCCGATCCCGACGATCTAGCCGACTCGGTCCCCCGCCCGCGCGGTCGAAGGGTACCGGGCGGAGAAGGGGCCCCGCGACGCGAACACTTGGCCCGTTCCCCGGCGCGGGCGAACCGTCTTGTAAGCCCCGGTCGTCGGCCGCGGGATGGATCCGACGGACGCGGAGCTCCGGGAGGTGCTGGCTCGCGCTCGCACGATCGCCGTGGTCGGGCTTTCCGACAAGCCCGACCGGGACTCGAACGAGGTCGCCCGGTACCTGCGTTCCCAGGGGTATCGCATCATCCCCGTCAACCCGCTCGTTCCCGAGGTCCTCGGCGAGACGTCGTATCCGTCGGTGAGCGCGATCCCCGAGACCGAACGGATCGACATCGTCGACGTGTTCCGGCACAGCGACCAGCTCCCGGCGATCGCGACCGAGGCGATCCGTCGTGAGGTCCCCGTGCTCTGGATGCAGCTGGGCGTCCAGAACGCCGACGCGGCCACTGCGATCCGGCGGGCGGGGGGCCGCGCGTTCGAGAACCTCTGCATCATGACCCAGCACCGGCGACTGCACATCCCGCCCGTGGGCCGTTCCGCCTGATCGGGTCCATGGCGGCGGCTGCGTCCTCGATCGCGCCGACGCCCACCGTCCCCCGCCCGGATTCCCCACGGGCCGGGCTCGTCCGGGATACGGGGGCCGTCCGTCGAGATTCGGTCCGGGCGACGCGGTGGATCGCCTCCGGGGCGGTCAAGGTGCTCGGGAACGTCGACATCGATCAGGGCTCGGTCGCGGGGCTCACCAGCGTCGCCGGCAGGCTCTCGGCGTCGAGCCTGAGCGTCCGGGGCACCCTCGAGGTCGACGGAACGGGCGACGTCCGGGGAAGCTTCTCGGGTGTTGGGACCCTGCGGTTTGCCGGTGCGTTCCATGCCGCGTCCGCTTCCGTGCGGGGCCACGTCCTCGCATCGGCCGAGCTTCGGGTCGACCGGGATCTGCGCGTTACCGGCCTCCTCGAGGCGACCGCAGTGACGGCAGGGCTCATCGACCTCGTCGGCGCCGCGAGCGTGCCGGGCGATCTCGCGGCCATCGGATCGATCACAGGGCGGTTCAAGGGCGATTCGAACCTCGGTCGGCTGCGCGCGCGCTCGATCGTCCTCCGAGGTCCCCCCGGCGGGTTCGTGCCGAAGCTGCTGCGCAAGGTCTTCGGGGGCAATGCCACCGTCCGCGCCGAGCGGTTGGAGGCCGAGACGGTCGAGCTCGAGTCGGTCGACGTTGGGTTCGTCCGGGCGAAATCGATCGCCCTCGGCCCGGACGCGCACGTGGCTGAGCTCGAGGGAACGATCGTCCGCCGGCATCCGAGCGCCCGCGTGGGGCCGGAGTCGCGCAGCCCGCCGCCGTACGGCCTTTCGCGCTGACCCGCCCCTCCTTTTGTATCCTTCCCGGGTGGCAAGGCCCATGCCGTCGGACGAGGAGCCCACGGGCGCCCCCTCCTCGGCGGAGGTCCAGCGGCGCATCCTCGCATTCTGGGAATCGACGGGCGTGCCGGCGCGCGCGCTGGAGCGCAATGCGGGGGGCCCGGTCTTCCGCTTCACCGAGGGTCCCCCGACCGCGAACGGCGCGCCTCACCTGGGCCACGTGGTCTCGCGGACGGTGAAGGATCTCGAGCTCCGGTTCCGGCGGATGAACGGGTACCGGATCGTCAGCTCGATGGCAGGCTGGGACTGCCACGGCCTCCCGGTCGAGCTCGAGATCGAGAAGCGGCACGGGATCAAGTCGAAGCAGGAGATCGAATCGTTCGGGATCGAGCGCTTCTGCGACGAGTGCCGCGAGGGCTGCCTTGCCGTCGCGGCCGTCTGGCGCGAGATGAGCCGGAGGGTCGGCTTCTGGCTGGACTACGACCATGCCTACCGGACGATGGACCCGCCGTACATCGAGAGCGTCTGGTGGGCTCTCAAGTCCCTCTTCGACCACGGACTCCTCGAGAAGGGCCACTATGTGCTTCCGTACTGCCCGCGCTGCGAGACGACGCTCTCCTCGCACGAGGTCGCCCAGGGGTACCGCGAGGCGACGGACCCGTCGGTGACGGTGCGCTTCCCGCTCGTCGGGGCGCCGCCGGGCGCCCCCGAGCGGTCGCTGCTCGTCTGGACGACCACCCCGTGGACGCTCGCCGCGAACCTCCTGGTCGTCGCCCGAGCGGACCTGACGTACGCGGTCGTGCGGCTCGCCGACGGCGGCGAGGGCGTGCTGGCGGAGTCCGCGCTCGCCCGCTACTTCCCGCCGGGGACCGAGGTCGTCGCGCGGCTCACCGGCCGCGAGCTCGCGGGGCGGGAGTACCTCCCGCCGTTCTCCTTCGTGCCGGCCGCCCCGGGACGCT
>JASHQN010000005.1 GCA_030039135.1 Thermoplasmata archaeon
CGACGAGCATCGACTGGGTCAGCTTGCCGGTGTTCGTGTTCTGCGGGCTCGGGTGGTAGGATGCCCACAGTAGCGGTCGGCGTTGTCCGAGGGGCGCGCAGGCGCCGTGCGCGAACGGCACCTGCGGCCGGTTCCCGCCGAAGGCCCTCGGGGCGACCTCCCGAACCGCGTCCCAGGCGAACCCTCCGAGCGCGAGGATCGCGCGGACCTCGGGCAGGCACCGAAGCTCTCGCTCCAGGAAGGGCGCGCAGTTCTCCCTCTCGTGGGGTGTGGGTCGGTTGTCCGGTGGGGCGCATCGAACGACCGCGGTCAGGTAGAGGTCGGTGTACCGCAGTCCGTCCCCCCGGCTTTGCGAGGTCGGCTGGCTCGCGAACCCGGCGGCATGGAACGCCCGGACCAGGAATGCGGCGGACCGGTCGCCGGTGAACACGCGACCGGTGCGGTTTGAGCCATGCGCGGCCGGAGCCAGCCCGACCGCGACGAGCCGCGCGTTCGGATCGCCGAATCCCGGTACCGGGCGGCCCCAGTATTCCTGGTCCCGGAACTCTTTCTTGCGTTCCCGCGCGACGCGTTCCCGATAGCGAACGAGACGCGGGCAGCGCGTGCACGCGATCACTTCGTCCCGTATCCGAGCCAGCGAATCGGCCACGCTGTCGCGAACGGCGAGAACATTAAGCGAGTGAGGTCCATCTCTCGCGCGGTCCGCCGGTGCTCACGGAGCGTGACCTAGCCGTATAGGGCCCGGCGCACCTACTCCGCACGATGCCGGAAACTCGCATTCCTGCGAACTCTCGCGCGCGCCTCGGTGCGGTCGCCGGTGACCTCAGGGTCGGCGCGGGCGGTCGCATCGATGCCGACGGCAAGGTGGCGGTGAGCGGGGAGGCCCGGTTCGACGGACCGGCCGAGATCGTCGGGACCCTCGAGTGTACACGACTGCGGGCCGGAGAGGGCTCGGTGCGGGTGTCCGGAGATCTCCTCGTGGCAGAGGAGATCGACTCGCGGGACGGATCGATCGACGTGGGGGGCTCGCTCAAGGCCCGGAGGGTCGACGTCGCCCGAACGCTCCACGTTGCCGGTTCCTCGGAAGCCCAGAAGTTCGACGTCGGCGGTCGGCTCGAAGGAGGCGGCCCGCTCCGGGCGGAGGCCGTCTCCGTGGGCGGGCAGCTCCAGGTCGCGGGTCCCCTTACCGCCCGGTCGGTCGAGGCCGGCGGCTCGATGGACGTGGGCGAGATCACCCTCGAGTCTCTCGACGTCGGCGGGTCGGTACGGGTGGGCCGCGGCGAGGTCCGTCGCACGATCTCGGTCGGGGGTCGCTTCCTCGCCACCGGCGAACTCACCTTCGGGTCGCTCGATGTCGGCGGGTTCGCCGAGTTCAAGGAGGCCGCCCGAGGCGGAGCGATCGTGGTCGGTGGCATGCTCGCCGCGGAGCGCGACCTCACGTTTGACTCGCTCGAGATCGGAGGATTCGGGAGGATCGGCGGCAACGGCAAGGGGGGTCGGGTCGAAGTGGGAGGACACTTCGACGTTCGGGGCTCGTTCGATCTCGAGGGGCCCTTGGAGGTGGGGGGCGCCATCACCGTCGGCGGAGCGCTGACGGGCGAACGGCTGGAGGTCGGGGGCAAGATCACGGCGCGCCGGGCGGTTTTCCGAGACGCGGTGAAGCTCGCCGGGATCATCGGCACGGAGGAGGGCCTCAAGGGGGCCCGGGTCCGGATCGAGCGGCGGTCGCGTGCGCGCGGCCCGATCGTCGGCGGCGCCGTCGAGATCGGGCGAGGGGCTCACGTGGAGGACGTCTACGGGGAACGGGTCGAGCTCCACGAGAAGGCCGAAGCGCAGCGGATCTTCGGTGCGGTGGTCGAGCTGCGGGAACACGCGTCCGCCGTCGAGGTGGTCTTCACCGGGTCGGTCGAGATCTCTCCCGGAGCGTCCGTCCGAGTCGGTCCGAAGAAGGTCGACGCGCTTCCGACGTTCCCGTTGTAACCCGAGGGGACCGGTCGATGCTCTCCGCACGGGACGAACCGGCGGCCCCGCGCCGGCGAGAGGCGACCGACCTCTACGCGACCGTGCTCGAGGTCGTGAAGCGATATCATGGAGCCGCGCGGATCACTCGCGTGTCCTATGGCGCGGGCATGCCGGTCGACCGGCTCCGGTCGCTCGTGGACCGGCTCGTCGGCCTGGGCTTGATGAAGGTCGAGGATCTCGACGGACGGCCCGCGTACGACATCACGTCGAGGGGCCAGGAGTTCCTGACGACGTACTGGAAAATGCGAGCGTTCATCGAAGTCTTGGAGGCGAATCCTGAGGACCGGATCTCTCGGCGCCGTAGTTGAGCGCGTTCACCGGTTCGCCGGGATTTCTCCCCAACGGAGGGAGGCCCTCGCTGGAGCGGTGCGATCTCGCACGCTGCCCGTCCGCCCAGGCCAGGCAAGCCGGCTCAATCGTATCGCGGGACCGCAGGGTCGACCGAAAGCGACCACGCGTCGATGCCACCCTTCAGGTTCGCGATCTCTCGAAACCCTCGTACCTCGAGAAAGCCGGCGACCATCGCGGACCGTGCACCTCCGTGGCAGTACACGACGACCGTACGGTCCTTTGGGATCTCCTCCAGCCGGTCGGGCACCTCGTTCATCGGGATGTGCAGCGACGGTTCGATGACGGCAAGCTCACGCTCGTACGGCTCGCGCACGTCGAGGAGGACAATGCGGCTGGGGGCGCGCTTCATCCGCTCGGCGGCCTCAACCGCGCTGATCTCTGCGACCACGCGAGTAGGAGGGGCGTCCGGGGCTATACGCCCTCTGCCCCGGCCCCGCGCGCCCGACCTGCCTACGGTCCTCGGGCGGACACCGACCGTTCGAGGGCGGGAGCCGTGCGAAACCGCCGCAGTACCCCGCTTAGGTTTTTACGTTCCCCTGGTCCCCGGTGGGCCGTAAATGCCGACTGCTTCCATCGAAACGCACGATCTGACGAAGGCGTTCGGTCGTTTCACGGCGCTGGACGGGCTCAATCTCACGATCAGCGGGACGAAGTGCGTGGGCTTCCTCGGACCGAACGGTGCGGGGAAAACGACCACGCTGAAGCTCCTCACCGACATGATCTTCCCGACCCGGGGCGGGTGCTCGATCAACGGGATCTCGGTGCAGGAGCACCGCAAGTGGGCTCTCGCCGATGCGGGAGTTCTCATCGAGAGCCCGGAGATCTACCCTTCCCTCACTCCGAACGAGGCCCTCGAGATGGTGGCCGACCTGCGTGGGGTTCCGGTCGCCGAGCGACGCGATCGGATCCGCACGGTGCTCGCCGAGGTCAAGATGTCGGAATGGGCCGACATGAAGTTCGGCCGCATGTCCAAGGGGATGAAGCAGCGGATCAACATCGCGGCGGCCCTCGTCCACGATCCGGCGGTCCTCCTTCTCGACGAGCCGTCGACGGGCCTCGACCCGCGGGGAATGGCGGAGGTCCGCTCCATCGTCCGCGAACTCAAGAAGAGCCAGCGGCTGATCTTCATGAGCAGCCACATCCTGAGCGAGGTCGTCGACGTCTGTGACGAGGTCGCGCTCATCGACAAGGGGAAGCTCCTCTTCTACGACACGCTCGACAACGTCATCGCTCGCTTCTCGGGCAGCCACGCGTCGGTCGACGTCGCGCTCGCTCGTCCGATCGGCCCCGACGTCGTGACCCAGAAGATCGCGAACCTGCCCGGCGTCGCGGGCGTCAACCAGCTCGATCCGAAGCGTCTGCGTGTTCGATTCACGGGCGGGCTCGACGGTCAGGAGCGCCTATTGGAAGCGCTCGTCGAGCTTCACATCGGGGTGCTCAGCGTCGCGGAGTCGGAGAGCGCGCTCGAGGAGATCTACCTCAGCCAGATCTCGCGGGGGGACTAGCCGGATGGCTACTGCCACCACCGATCCTGCGGATCTCCGGCTGCACGTTCCTCCGTCGATGCAGCAGGTGACGAAACTCGCGCGCTACCAGCTGCGAGAGTACGTCCGCTCCCGCCGTTTCATCGCGCTCACGCTCATCGTCCTCGCGATCGGGGTCATCCTGACCGCCCTGGTCGCCCACTTCCGCGGAACGATCGTCTCCACCAACCTCGCGTTCTACGGTTCGTTCTGGGGCGGCGGGGTCGGGGTCGTCATCGTCCTCGCGGCGGTGTTCTTCGGCGGAGATGCCATCGCCGGCGAGTTCCAAAACAAGACGGGCTACTTCCTCATGGGCCTTCCCGTTCGCCGCAGCACGGTGTACGTCGGGAAGTTCATCGCCGCGTTCCTCGCGTCGCTCTCCATGATGCTGCTCTTCCTCGCGATCCTCGTGGGGAACGGCGTGTACTACTTCGGGTCCAACGTCCTCCCGTGGCAGCTCGGCCTATCCCTGCTCATCGCGATCGTCTACCTCAGCGCCGTCCTTGGCGCCACGTTCCTGTTCAGTTCGCTGTTCAAGACGAGCGCGTACGGCTTCGTCCTCACCGCGATCCTGTTCCTTTTCGGGTTCACGATTCTCGAGGACGTGATCACCGACCTCGTGAAGATCGAGCCGTGGATGATCATCTCCTATGCGAGCTCGACGATCGGGAGCGTCTTCTCCCCCACCGTCAGCTGGGGACTCACGGGGACGGTGACCCGGGTGACGACCGGGATGGGCCGGTTTATGGTGACCACCACGACCTACACCGCCGGAGTCGCCGAGGGGATCGTGATCATGATCGCCTACCTCATCGTGACCGCTGCGGCGGGCCTCGGGCTGTTCGAGCGCGAAGAGTTCGCGTGATCCCGCGCGCCGCCGCTACCACCGAGGCTTCGGCCTGAGGTGCCGCGGGGAGCGGGTGCCCCGCCTACAAAGCGTTAAGGTCCGAAGGGAGGTCGCGGCCTCGCGGATGGGTGACCAAGACCTTTCGACGGAGCTCGTCGGCCAGGGCTACCAGCTCGTCGGGCGCCACAGCGCGGTCAAGCTCTGCTACTGGACGCGAGAGTCGCTGGTGCGCGAGCGCGACTGCTACAAGGGCCGGTTCTACGGCATCGAGAGCCACCGGTGCCTTCAGATGTCGCCGGCGATCGACTCGTGCAACCTCTCCTGCCGCTTCTGCTGGCGCAACCAGGGCTGGGAGAACGACGCGGTGATGCCCGAGTACGACGACCCGGAGCAGCTGCTCGATCGCTCGATCGACGCACAGCGTCGAATCCTCTCTGGATTCAAGGGGGATCCCTCGGTGCGGACCGACCGATGGGAGGAGTCGCAGGCGCCCCGGCACATTGCGATCTCGCTCACCGGCGAGCCGACGCTCTATCCGAAGATGAACCGGTTCCTGGAGATCTGCCACGAGCGAGGCATCACCACGTTCCTCGTGACCAACGGCACGAACCCCGACGCCCTGCGCCACCTCGACCCGCTCCCGACGCAGCTCTATGTCTCGGTAACGGCGCCGAACCGGGAGGTGTTCCGCCGGCTCACCCTCCCGTCCGACGAGCACGCGTGGGACCGGCTCGAAGAGTCGCTCGAGATCGTCCGGAACCTCCGCACGCGCCGCGTGATCCGGCACACCCTCGTGCGGGGCTGGAACCTCGGCTGGATCGATGCCTACGCGGACCTCGACCTGAGGGCGACCCCGGACTTCGTCGAACCGAAGGGCTACGTCTACATGGGGAAGTCGCGCCAGCGCCTTGGCCGCGACCACGTGCCGACGCACGAGGAGATCGCCGCCTTCGCCCGTCGCCTGGCGCAGCGGACGGGCTACCTCGTTCTGGACGAGTCGGTCGACTCCAAGGTCGTCCTTCTCGGGCGAACGAGAGAAGGTCGCCACCTGCCCGCGCACGCGCCGGTCGATCCCCGCGGGCCCATCGGACCCGCTCCCGCGGGCGCTAGGTGAGCCGCCAGTTCAGGACTTCGACCAGGATCGCCACCGAGATCCCGAGCCCGATCACGATGTACGGATTGATCTTGAGGGCTCGAGTCTCCTCCATGTCGTAGTACTGGATGAGACCGGCCGCGCTCGAGAAGCCGGAACGTTTGCCTTCGGGCATCGCACTCCCGCGAGCGCCGAGCCTCTATAAAAGGGCCCGGAGGCGGACGCGCACCTCAGCGCAGGCGGCCGAGCCCACCCAGGCCGAACAGTGCGTCCTCGATCGATTCCTCGAGCCGCGCCGTGACTCCGCTCACGATCGAACCGGAACCCCCGGTCAGGAGTCGGTCGAGAAGCGGACGGGGTGGTGCGAGCCGGATCGTCTTACGGGCCGGGACGCCCGTTGCGCGACTCAGCTCTTCGAGCGCCACCTGCCGGTCGCCGAGGGCGTCGACGAGTCCGAGCTGGAGCGCGCGCGAACCGCTCCAGAACTCTCCCGTCGCAAGCGCACGGATCTCCTCGAGAGGTCGCTTGCGTTCGCGAGCGACGACCCCGACGAACTGGTCGTAGCTTTCCTGAGCGACCGCGAGGACCTTCGCCCGTTCCGCGTCGTTGAGCGGCCGGTA
>JASHQN010000060.1 GCA_030039135.1 Thermoplasmata archaeon
CGGCACGCGCTCCTCGAAGAGCCGCAGAGCGGTCGCGACCGGGACGCCCCACTCGAGCTGGCTCGCCATCTTCTTGATCTCCTCCGTGAGGAGGCCGTAGCGCCCGCTGCTCGCGACAACGATCGCGTCGGGGAGCGTCATCCCGAACCGGCCGGCCTCGGCGACGTCGCGCAGGAAGTCCGGCAGCCGCTCCTCGATCTTCGCGATCCGTCGGAGCTTCGCGCTCATGGCGAAGCCGTAGGGCGCCATGACCGCGATCGCGCCAAGCACGAAGAAGTCGAGCGCCGGGTTCGCGCCCGCCCCTTCGCCCGCGCGGAACTGGATGTTGAGCGTCCCGACGTAGTTGAGCCCCGCGATGATCCACAGGATGGCGCCGACCGCGATCCCCACGAAGAGGAGCACCGTCTCTCGAGAGAGAGTGACCTTCTCTCCCACCGCGGCTTCGGCTGTCGATAGGGCGCGTGCCCGCTGGGTCACGACCCCGGGTTCCGAGACGACTTTGGTCGCCATCCTACATCATCTCCTGAGCGAGCGTGTACATGAAGAAGATGAACCCGAACTGGGAGAGCGGGATCATCGCCCCGACGATGCCCCAGAGGACGTCGATCATGAACGTCCCCCCACCGCCGATGACGGCGAAGATCGCGATGATGATCACGAGGAACAGCGGGAACGCCACGACGACCGTCACGAACGTCTCGGCCAGCAGTCCCATCGTCTCGACCCGCTGAAGCTGGGCGAGCTTGTTCTCCCGCTCGTACTGTTCGGCCTTGAGCAGGAAGTACGGCTTGAGCTGACCGCCGCTCGTCGCGGTCGTGACCACGCCCTGGAGGAAGTCCTGGAACCGCTTCGACGGGCTCCGCTGGGCCCCGTTGCGGATGGCCGTGAGGATGTCGACGCCGAGGAGCTCGGTATCGCGGGTGATCCACGCCGCCTCCTCCGCGACCTCGCCGTAGATCTTCTGCCGGCCGAGCTCCTTGAAGATCTGGTCGACGTTGACGTCGGCCGACGCCATCGCGCTCACGAAGCTCATCGCGGCGCTGATCTTGAGGTCGATCTTGCGGCCGCGGGTCTTCGCGGTCGAGCCCGGCGTCGACAGCATTCCGAAGTACGTCCCCACCGGGCCGACGATCGGGAGCGCGATGCCGATGAGGAGGCCGAAGATCAGCTGGCCGGAAAGCACCAGGAGGAGCCCGACCCCGATCCCGACGACGATCGTGACGGCCGCGACGACAATCGTGGTCGCGTAGACCGTGGCCACGTACTCGTCCGCGCGGATCCGCATGTGCGCTTTGACGAGGTTCTCTTCGAGGACCGGGTCCGGCGGCCGGCCGAGCACGCGGTTGCGGAACGTCCTCCACGCCCACCGCTGAAACGCGCTCAGGGTCGAATGGGCCGGTTCGCCGCTTCGCTTCAGGCGGACCGTTCGGACCTCGGTCGCCTCGTCGTCCGGCTGGTCGGGTGTCGCCGCCATGCGCTACCCCCCCCGGGCCGGGGGTGCGGGCGTCTTCGCCTGGCCGATGCGGGCCATGACCTCGGTCGGGTCGCGGTAGTACTGGGCGATCGTCCGCCAGAGCTGCCGGTAGTCGGTGATCCGGTTCTGGACCAGATAGCGGATCACCGCCGAGCGCCGCTGGAACTCAGCGTCCATCTCGTCCGGAGTGTAGTTCTTGAGCTCCATGATCTTGTCAAACAGGAACGAGTGGCCCTTGAACACGAACCCGTCGGTCGCCGGATCCCACTCGTAGACGGTGTTCGTGATCAGTTCGTTCGTCTCGGGCTCGAAGCCCACGATCTCGAGCACCTGCTTCAGGCGCCGGACGACGCCCTTGTCGGTGCGGGTCTGGATCTCGATGATGACGTTGTTCAGGGCGGAGAGGAGGATACGCGGCGTATTGATCGGCGGGTTCTCCAGCCGGTTGACCATCGACTTCACGCTGTCCGCGTGCATCGTCGAGTAGGTCGTGTGGCCCGTGGCCATCGCTTGGAACATCGTGTACGTTTCCTTGCCGCGGACCTCTCCGACGATGATGTAGTTCGGCCGCTGCCGCAGGGAGGCGCGCACGAGATCGAACATGTCGACCTCTCCGGCGGCCTTGCCGTCCGCGCCGCGGTCGCCCGAGCCGCTGCGGGTCGCGCCGGGGATCCAGTTCTCGTGGGGCAGGTTCACCTCGCGGGTGTCCTCGATCGAGACGATCTTCGCGGTCGGGGGGATGAACAGCGCGATGGCGTTGAGCGTGCTCGTCTTGCCCGCGGCGGGACCTCCGCAGATGATGACGGATTCCCCCTGCTCGGCCGCGAGCCAGAAGTACGCCACCATCTCCTCGTTCGCGCTCCCCATCAGGATCAGGTCGACCGGGGTGAACGGCCGCTCCTTGAACCGCCGGATCGTGAAGCTGGCTCCGCGGGTGGTGACCTCGCGAGCGTACGTCGCCTGGACCCGGTGGCCCTCGGGGGTCGTCCCGTCCAGGATGGGCGCGGAGACGCTGACGGCCTTCGAACAGCGCTGGCCGAGCATGACGATGAACGAGTTCGTCGACTGTTCGTCGGGGAACGTGACGTTCGTCTTCACCGACTCGTACTTCCCGTGGAAGATGAACAGCGGCACGTCGACCCCATCGCAGGAAATGTCCTCGACCTGGGGGTCGCGGATCAGCGCGTCGACCGGGCCGTAGCCGACGAAGTCCCGTAGCACGTAGTAGATGATCCGCTCGGTCGAGATCGGGCTGAGCGTGATCCCGCGGCTCTGGAAGTACGATTCGGCCTCGTTCCGGAGGTAGGCGCGCTTGTCCGCGGCGTTGAGGTTGTTGACCTCGCTGCCCAGGATCACCGAGAGGGTCGCCTTCAGGTGCTCGACCAGGTCCTTCTCGCGCGGGGTCAGCTGGGGCTCGATGACCTCGTAGAGGTACTCTTTCGTGCGATCGTTGTAGCTGACCCGCGAATAGGAGTACGGCGGGTTGACCGCGCTGACCTCGAGCTCCCGCATCGAGGGTTCGGGCAGCGGAGGCATCGCCGTGATGAACGTTCCGGGAACGTCGGTCGGGGTCTCGAGAGGCCGTGCCCCACCAGCGAGCCGAGCGCCGGCGCCGCCGGGAGCCCCGGCGCGGGGGATCTTCACGCGCACCGAATCGCTCGCCATCGTCCTACGTCGCCCCGATCCCGAGGCTCACCTGGAGCCCGGCCTGATAGACGGTCACAAAGCTCACGTGAAGGATCGTGACGGCGAGCACCGTGGTCTTTCCGTTCGTGTTGTAGCAGCTCCCCGTATATGGCAACGTCTGGGTTCCGCTCACGGTCGCCGTCCCGTTCTCCGGGTTATTGAAGTTGTAGTCGGTGCCGAACCCGGCCGCCCCGATCCGAGCGGTTGCCGGGAAGCCGCTCGCGTTCTCGACAAGGTTGACCAGGTACTTCGACCACGCGCACGGGTTCTGCGTGCCGATCTCGTACGTGACGTTCGAACCCTTCGGGGGATTCCCGCCGTTCGAGCTCACCGGCGTGCTGAAGCGGAGGTGCGAGTACACCTCCTGCGAGCCCTGAGTGATCACCGCCGTCGCGTTGCCGAACAGTTGGAGGAAGCTCGAGGACACGGTCACGTTGTTGCCGACCGTCGTGATGTTGAGCGGGGGCGGGACGGCCATGATCTGATAGCCCGTGCTCTGGGTCTGGATGACGGCGTCGTCCTCGAAGTAGTACGTCTCGGGCGTGTAGTACCGGTTCGGGAGCACGAACTCGAGGATGCCCGAGGGCGCGCTCTGCGAGTAATAGCTCACCCCGCCGGGGCCGGGGTGCTCGGTGATGTTGGCGAACACGCAGTACGAGGGATTGACCGGCTGGCCGTAGTCGGCGGGGACATTGTGGGCCGTCCCGTTGAGCGTGAGCTTCGGGCTGTAGAACGCGGCGTTGTAGTAGGCCGGGGTGGGGCACGTCTGAGGGAGGAACTGGAGGGTGCCTTCGGTCGGTTGGGCGAGCAGCGGCACCCCGTCGGAGCTCACGGTGAACGGAGTCCCGTACGATTGCGGCCCGTCGAGGATGTACTGGGCGTCGACGGCGGCCTTGAACTGGGCGAACGACGACGCGGCCTCGGACGTGAACACCGACTCGTTGTCTGTCATCCAGAGGGGGAGGTACTGGGTCAGGAAGATCCCGAACAGCGCGAAGAAGACGAGGAGCGCGAGCAGTGTGCCGATGACGGCAACGACGCCGCGACGGGACCCATGAAAACGACGGGCGCGCCGATAGCGCCGCCGAGCGGTCGCTCTGCTCGCTCCCCCCATCAGACGGACCAACCGGGCTCACGTGACCCGGGTATCGAGAATTAGGTCTGATTCCGGTATAAATACGTACGTGGGCGCGCGCGCGTCCGTGCGCGGTTCCGGCGTCGAACTCTTAGTCCGGCGCCGTCTACACCGCCCGATGTCCCTACGGGAGATATCGCTCTCCCTCCCGAACCGTCCGGGAACCCTCGCCGGAGTCGCCCGGATCCTCGCCGAGGCCCATATCAACCTCGCCGCCGTGAGCGTCGACTCCACGCCCACCCGGGGCCGCGTCCGTCTGATCGTGAGCTCCCCCGAGCGCGCCCTCAAGCTCCTCAGCGCGGCCGGCTACAAGCCCGAGGTTCGAGAGCTCATCGCCGTGAAGCTCGAAGATCGCGCGGGCAGTTTCCTCAAGGTCCTCGAGGTGCTGGCCCGCGGGCGCGTGAACCTTCAAAGCGCGGCGATCCTCATCACGCGCGACGGCAACCAGCCGCTCGTGGCGGTCTCGACGAACAATCTCGCCCGAGCGCACAAGCTACTCCAGGATGCCGGCTTCGCCAGCCGTACCGCCGAAGGGCTGATCTCGAACTCGGATCTTCTTGCCGGTACGCCGACGATTCCTTCGGAATCGGTCGCGCTCTTGCTCTGAGCCGCGCCATTCCCCTCCAAAACCGTAAGAGCGGCCCGCCCTCCCAAGGGGCCGCGCGGTTGTGGTCTAGTGGTTAGGACGGTAGCTTCCCAAGCTACCTACTCGGGTTCGAATCCCGACAACCGCATCTCGCGCTGAGGGGGGGCCCCGGTACGCCGGGCGCGGCACGTCCGACTGCACCGGGCGGGGTGGTCGGGCGTAAATTAGGCTTTGTTTATATATTGCGTGTGTGATACTGTGTAATGCACAGGGTCCCATGAGGCTCGAGCTTGGACCCGATGGGAAGATCATCGGGACGCGTCGGGTGTCGCCGAACGGCCAGGTGAGCGGGCTCACCGAATTCGCCGGCCAAGAGGTGCTCGTGATCCTGCCGGGGACCTCCGAGTATCGTTCGGCCCCGCCTTGGGGATCTCCCGAGGCGGTCGCTCAACAGGTGCAAGAGCAGGTGCGCCAGGCGTATCGCCAGTACGAGCTCCTCCGGGAACTGTACGCGACGCCCTGGGATGCCACTCGTTCGTTCCTCCAGACCGCCTTCGGCCGGTCCTGGCCGGATCTTCCGGCGGAGGTCGACCGGTGGGTCAAGGAACAGATCCAGAACCCCGAACGGGGTCGTGGGTCGTCGTCCGGGTCGTCGCCTTCGGGCGACGGGTCGCCCGCCGGCCCAGAACGACTGCGGTCGGGCCGGAAGCGATCGGGAAGGACGGACGCCACAACGTGAGGCGAACGAGGAAGGGAAACTATGGCAGAAACCAAGGTAAGTCGGGATGAGGCGAAGGAAGCGTGGGACCAGGTCGGAAAGGCGATGCAGCGGGCAACGGAGCTCTATCTCGAGGAGCTCGATCTCTACCTCGGATGGACCCGGGACGTCCGGCACGAGGTCCTCGCCGAGACGCTGGCGATGACTCAGCGGCTCTCCCAGATTGGAGAAGCGCAGCTCTCGTTCATGAAGCGCCTGCAGCGCAGCGTACCGTTCTTCGGCGTGATCCCTCCGAACCGCGAAGGGGCCCGAACCGGAGCCGGGGAAGGGCGGCCCGGGGCCGCCTAGGCACCCCCGTTCCATCCGAGGTCACCTTCCGGAGTAGGAACGATGCCCGCGAAGAAAACCCGGCGTCGACCGACGGCGACGAAGGACCGGCCGGTACGAGAGACACGACCCTCGCTCGAAGGGACCGCCCCGGCGAGGGGCGGCGCGATCGAAGAGGGGCTGAACCTGTGGACCCGCTACGCCCGGGAAACCGGTGAGACCGTGACGGAGTTCTTGCGCCGCTTCGGCGAGGAGCAGCAGAAGAGCTACGAGGCGTGGGCCACCGGCCTCTCCGAGACGATGCGGCCCGCGGCCCAGGCACCGGAGGCTCGGGCCACCCGCACCCGTCTCGACGACTGGAACCGGCGGGCCGAGGAGCTCGGCTCCCGGGTACGCGAGGCGTTCGAAGCGACCCTGAAGCCGCAGCGCGAGCTCTTCGAGCTGTGGGCCCGGCCGTTCCTGGCCCCCGATGCGGGCCCGGCCGAGACCTCGCGCGAGGTCACCGAGCTCGTCCAGAAGCTGTGGACGGGGCTCACGGTCGACCTCAGCCGGAGGTTGCTCGACACCATGCAGCCCGGCAGGGGATTCGAGGACTTCGTGCGCGCGCAGGACGAGGCGACCAAACAGTTCACGGAGAACTTCCAGAAGCTCGCCCGCATCTACTTCACGAGCCCCGCCTTCGTGACGGCGTTCGGGAAGACGCTCGACAGCTCTCTCGATCTCCAGAAGAACCTGAAAGATTCGGACGAGTTGTTCCGGAAAGTCACGGGACTGCCGACGCGGCAGGAGATCAGCGAACTCAACCAGTCGGTCCGCGACCTGTCCCAGCAGGTCTCCCGACTCCACGACAAACGGAGCTAGCGCTCCGGGGCGGGCAAGCCGGAGCTATAAAGACGCGGACGGCCATCGCCTCGGCGCATGGCCGCCCGCGCCGCGACACCGTCCTCGCCTCCCGAGGGGCCGGCCGCCCCCGGGACCCCGATCGAGGCGTTCGTCGAGTTCTCGATGAAGCTACGAAAGGCCTGGGAGCTCGCGCTGTTCCCGCCGAGCGTGAAGGTCGGGCAGACCCCGAGCGACGTCGTCTACCGGCAGGGTCGAATGCGTCTCCTCCACTACCGCCGGCCCTCGACGGTGGAGGCGCGCGACCGGCCCCCGGTCCTCTGCGTCTACGCGCTGATCAACAAGCCGTACATCATGGACCTGCAGCCGGGCCTCTCGGTCGTCGAGAGCCTCCTGGCCCGCGGACTGGACGTGTACCTCGTCGACTGGGGAACCCCGACCGTGCTCGACCAGGACCTGCGCATCCACGACTACGTGAACGGGTACGTGGACGCGGCGGTGCGCGCCACGCGGGACACAGCCGGCGTCGACACGATCCACATGCTCGGCTACTGCATGGGCGGAACGTTCGCGGCGATGTACGCCGCCCGACATCCCGAGACCCTCACGACCCTGTCGTTGATGGCGGCGCCGATAGATTTCGACACCGATCGGAGCTTTCTCAACGTCTGGGCGCACGCGCCGGGCTTCGACGCGTGGAAGATCGCCCGGACCTTCGGCCTGATCCCGCCGGAGTTCTTTAACAGCGCCTTCGCGATGCTCGATCCACTTCGGACGAACTACCTGAAGTTCCTCACCCTGCTCGATCGGCTGGACGACCGCGCCTTCATCGAGAACTTCCTGCGAATGGAGATGTGGAACAACGACGGGATCCCGATGGCGGGCCCGACGTACGCGGAGTTCATCGACAAAGGCTACCAGCGCAACCTCCTCACCCAGGGGTCGTGGACCCTGGACGGCGACGACCGACCGGTCGACCTCCACGAGATCGACGTACCGGTCGCGACGGTCGTCGGATTGACCGACAACCTCGTCCCGGCGGAGTCGACCGAGCGCGTGCTCGATCACGTCGGGTCGAGCGACACCCAGCGGTTCGAGCACCCGTCGGGGCACATCGGCCTGTCCACGAGCCGTCGCGCCCACCTCGAGCTGTGGCCACGCTTCGCCGAATGGGTTCGCTCGCACCACCGGCCTCGGGCGGGCGCCCCGCCCCGGCGGTCACCCCGGACCGCTCGGACGCGGGGAGAGCACCCTTAGCTCCGCCACTCGGACCCCCGAGATCCGGCGCTCGCCGCTCGTGCCCAATTCGGGGACGGGTCTACGGGAGCAGCGTCGACGGCGGTGGGGGGATGGCGTATGCCGACGGGAGGAGGTCCGGGACGATCTTACCCGTGGTCGCGTACCGGTACAGCGCCGCCCGCAGGATCCCTTCGGCCGCGGACCCGATCAGCACCACCACGGCGCCGATCGCGAGCCCGAGGACGATCACCCCGATGCCGAGGTAGAGCGAGGTGCCCAAGAGCAGCGCCCCGACCACCACGAGCACGACGCCGGCGAACAGGCCGGCGGCGATGATGAGGCCGACCACGACGTTCGACACGATCGATCGACCGAAGGTGGAGATGAACAGCTTGCCCGATCGGGAGAGGGAGCGCCACGCGCCCTGGTCTTCGTAGATGATCACTGGAATGATGAAGTAGGTCACGACCGCCCACGAGGCACCGCCGATCCCCGCGATCAACACGCCGCCCACCCCGCGGACGCGGCTCGAGATCGCCTGGATCAGAAGGCCAACCGTCGCGCTCAGAATGGCCCAGGCCAGGAGACGGCCGACGCGGGACCGGGCGACGCGCCAGCCGTCCGCGGCCGTGGGCTGTTGGCCGTTGAGCTTCAGGGTCGCGGCGCCGACGAGGGCCGCGGTGCAGTAGATCGAGAGGAACGCCATCGCGAAGTAGGCGAGGAGGAACAGGGCGACTCCGAGCGCGGCGTAGGCGTTCGACAGCGTCCCGCTCGCGAGCGGCGGGAGGATCAGCCAAAACATCCCGAGCGCGAGAAGGCCCAGCACGCCGAGGATCGACAGGCCCGCGACCAGCGGGAAGATGAGAAGCGCGCGATCCTCGCGAATGAGTCCGAAGGCGGTCTTCGTGAGCTTCCACGAATCCGAGAAGGTGCCGGGCATCGTTCGCCCACCGCCGGCCGACCCGAACCGTGGGGCTACTTGAGGACTTTCGGCGCCGCCGGCGGAGACCGGGGCGACCCCGGCCCGAAGAGCGGGCCTCAGGCCGGCTGGAGCCAGAACTCGTTCCCATCGGGATCGCGAAACTTCGCGAGCCATCCCCACGGGAGCTGCTTCGGCGGCATCGAGAAGCGGACTCCGCGTCGCCGAAGACGGGCGCAGAGTCGGCGGAACGGCTCGTCCGTGACGAGCAGGATGCCGGTGTTCCCGACCTCCGAGCGGGGCGGCTTTTTCCCCGTGCGACCGCCGAGCTCGCACAGGTGGAGGCGGAACTTGCCCGAACGGTCCCCGACGGTCGTCCAGTGCTCGGGCTCGTCGTCGAAGATCTCCCACCCGAGCGTTCGACGGTACCAGTCGGCGGACCGGTGCCGATCCCGGACCGCGACGGCCACCGAGAGACCACGGATCGTCACGAGGGTCGCCAGGCGCAGTCGCCGTCCGTTCTTATCCGCGATGGCGCTCGGGCCCGCTCGCGCTCGGTTCCGACCGTCGGGGGGGCGATCCCCCGCACGGGTCCGATGCGCGGCAAGTCCCGGCTGCCTGACTCGAACAGGCGACCTGAGGATCTCCGCGCGGACCGCCGGAGGTCCGGCAGTCTCGCCTACAGTCCCCCGCTCTACCACTGAGCTAAGCCGGGACGCCGAACGGACCGGCCCATCTCCTATAAACTTGCCGCGAACCCGGGGGGAGCGATTCACCGTCGTCGTGTCCTCCGGGAACCGAAGCCGCACGCCGCGGGCGAGGGCCGCCCCGCCCGTGCCCCACGGCTCACCCGACCAGTTGTCGAAGCCGGCGCGCGACGTCCTCAGGGCTGCCGGTCGCGTCGAGGGTGCGCAGGAGCCCCCGGCGGGTGTAGTGATCGACGAGGGGGGCCGTCTGCTGCGCGTACACGGCGAGGCGCGTGCGGACCGCCTCAGGCCGATCGTCGGGCCGCTGAACCAGCTCGGTTCCGTCGAAATCGCACCGTCCCGGGACCTTCGGTGGCCGGTTCGTCACGTGGTAGACCGTCTGGCAGGCGGGGCAGATGCGGCGACCCGAGAGCCGCTCGACCAGCTGCGCCGCGGGGATCTCGAACGCGACGACGAGATCGAGCGGCGTGATCTGCTCGAGCCGTTCGGCCTGGGCGAGGTTCCGGGGGAAGCCGTCGAGCACGAACCCGGCTCGCGCGTCCGGCCGGCCGAGGCGCTCGGTGAGGATCCTCAACACGAGATCGTCCGGCACGAGCCGGCCGGCCTCGATGTGCCCCTGCGCTTCGAGGCCGAGCGGCGTCCTCTGGGCGACCGCCGCGCGCAGCATGTCGCCCGTGGAGAGGTGCGGGATGCCGAGTTCCGCGGCGAGCCGCGCGGCCTGCGTCCCCTTCCCTGCGCCCGGCGGACCGAGGAAGACGATCCGCGTCACGAGGGCCGAGGAGGGTCGGCCGCGTAAAGGGGTTGCGACGCGCGCCTCACTCGACCCGGCTCCCGTCGAAGGGGAGGCCGCGGATCGCGGCGTCGAGATTGGCCAGGTCACGGCCGTGGACGATCCACAGCGGGATTCCCGCCCGGGCGAGGGTGTCGGCGCCGAGGCGGTCGAACAGGAAGTTCTGACCGGCACCGCCCGACGCGAGCGCGTGCACCATCGAGCGGAACTCCGACCACGTCACGCGATCGAGCCGGACCGCCTTCGGGTCCGTGCGCGGATCCCGGTCGTAGACGCCGTTCACGTCCGTGGCGTTCACGAGCCGCGCCGCGCGGAGGCGGGCGGCCAGGAGGGCGGCGACCCCGTCGGTCGTGTGCCCGGGCTCCGTGCCACCGAGGATCACCGGCGAGCCCCGTGCGAGCTCGTGGACCGCCTCCGCGATCGTTCCCGGAGGATGTGGAGGAGCGGGGGGTCCAACGCGCGCCGCGAGGAGCCGGGCGTGCAGGCGCGTCACCTCGATCCCGATCTCGTCGAGCTCGACCTCGGTCAGTCCGAGCCCGCGCCCGATGCGGATGTACTCCCGGGCGGTTCGGCCCCCACCGGTCGTCACGACGAGGCGCACGGAACGCCCGATCCCCCGGAGGAGATCAGCGAGAGCGATGAGGTACTCCCGATCGCCGTCCCCGGTCAGCAGGACCGAGCCCCCGATCGACACAACGACCGGACCGGCGGTGGACGACGTTCGGCGGGGCATCCGGCCCCCGGGAGGGGCCCCACGAGATATCCGTGTCGGCGTCGCGCCCGCCGGGTTGAATAGGCGCCACACCTCCCCACCGGCCGTGCCGGTCGACGTCGAGCGAGCGAAGGCCGTGGCCGCCCAGCGCGCCACCGAGGAGGTCCGCCCGGGGATGCGCGTCGCCCTCGGGACCGGGACGACGGCAGCGTACGCGGTCCGAGCGCTGGCCGAACGGTTCCCGCGCGCCGCGATCGACTGCGTGGCGAGCTCACGGGCGACCGAGGCCCTCGCCGCGTCCGTCGGGCTTTCGGTCCGACCGCTCCGGGGCGATGACCGATTCGACCTGATGATCGATGGAGCCGACGAGGTCTCCCCGTCGCTCGATCTGACGAAGGGGGGTGGCGGGGCGCTCCTCCGGGAAAAGCTCCTCGCCCGGCTCTCTCAGAAGCTCGTCATCGTCGTCGATCCCTCGAAGCTCGTCCGGTATCTCGGAGAGCGGGTCCCGATCCCGATCGAGGTGGTGCCGTTCGCCCGCCCCGTGGTCGCCCACCTGCTCGAGGAGCGAGGGTACCGCCCTCGGCTGCGGGAGGGTGCCGCCGGAGAGCCGTACCGAACCGACAACGCGAACGAGATCCTCGACGTCCGGCCCTCCCGTCCGGCCGTCGACCCTGCGGCCCTCGACCGGGATCTGGCCGAGCCGACCGGGGTGGTCGAGACCGGTGTCTTCGTCGGACTCGCGACGCAGGTCGTCGTCGGTCATGCGGACGGTCGCGTCGAGGAGCGGTCGCGCTCGGCGGGGCGCGGCTGAACGGGACTCGCGGGCGTCGGCGTTATCCGCCCGGGCGAGTGCGGTCGACCGGGGCCGCCCTCCACCGGCGGCCGAGTACCATGCAGGGCAAGTACATCCGAACCCGCACCGACGATCGGGTCGGGCACATCGAGATCGGCAAGCCGAAGGCAAACACCTACGACCTCGAGATGATGAAGGAACTGGACGCGGCGATCGACGAGGCGCGCTTCGACGACGGGATCGGCGTGATCGTGCTCGAGAGCGGCGTCCCCGGCTTCTTCAGCGCCGGGGCCGACATCGAGATGCTGAGACGGAGCACGCCCGACTACAAGGCGATGTTCTGCCTGTTCTGCCAAGAAACCCTCGACAAGTTCGCGAAGACCCCGAAGGTCGTCATCGCAGCGCTCAACGGCCACACGGTCGGCGGCGGGCTCGAGATCGCGCTCGCCTGCGACCTGAGGATGATGGCGAAGGATTCGGGTACGATCGGGCTCCCCGAGGTCACCCTCGGCGTCCTTCCGGGCACCGGCGGCACGCAACGGCTTCCGCGGCTCGTCGGCGCGTCGCGGGCGCTCGAGATGATGATCACCGGCCGGCGGCTCACGCCCGACGAGGCGCTCGCGATCGGGCTCGTGAACGCCGTCTATCCCAAGGAGACGTTCGCGGCCGACGTGCAAGCATACGCGAGCACGCTGGCGCACGGTCCGATCCGGGCGGTGAGCTTGATCAAGCGATCCGTCGTCGAGGGCATCGAGATGCCGCTTCCCGCGGGACTCGCGCTCGAGCGCGAGCTGCAGAACCGCCTCTTCGTCACCGAGGACGCGAAGGAGGGCCTGACCGCGTTCACCGAGAAGCGGAAGCCCAACTTTAAGGGGCGTTAGGCCCTGTAGAGTTCGAGCCGATGTCGTCGCCCGCCGGCCCCGCGCCCGACGCACCGAAAACGCGCGCCGGCGCCAGCAGTCTGAAGGACGGGGGCACCGTCGTTCCGGTCCGCGAGATCCTCTGGGGGGATTCGGTCGGGGTGCGCAAGTACGAGACCGCGGAGGAGCTCGACCCCGATCTCGCGAAGCTGATCGTCAAGCTCATGGTCGTGCAGGCCGACACGGAGTTCGCCTCGATCCAGCAGCATCGGCCGTGGCTCGACTCGGCCCCGACTCTCGAGGACCGATGGATCGAGTCACGGATCGTCGCCGACGAGGCCCGCCACGGGCTCCAGGCGTGCCGTATCCTCCGGGATTTCGGCGAGACCGGCCAACGCTACATCGACGAGCTCCTCGCCAAGCGCGAGGGCGAACACAAGCTCGACGCGTTCAACATGAAGTTCGACCGTTGGTCGGATGTCGGAGCCTTCACGTGCTTCGTCGATCGCGTCGGGGTCTACCAGCTCCGCGCGTTCCAGGAGTGCTCGTACGGCCCGCTCGCCCGCGCGATGCCGCTCATGCTCAGCGAGGAGCAGCTGCATCTCAACTTCGGGGCGAGCGTGCTGCGTCGGATGGTGCTCGACGGGCCGAAGTACTGCGGTTCGAAGGACGAGGCGCAGGCCGCGGTGCGCAAATGGTACCCGCGAGCGCTCGATATGTTCGGGCACTCGAACTCGGACACGAGCCGCCGAGCGATCGCCTACGGGCTGAAGCGGTGGACGAACGAGGAAGCGCGGGCGCGCTACATCCAGGAGGTCAGCGCCCTCGTCGCGTCGATCGGCCTCGAACTGCCGTCCCCCGACTTCGACCGACGCGTGCTGTAGGCCCCCCGCCGGCCGGGCCGATCCTCCGCGCTCCGGGACCGGGTCGCACCCGGAGCATGCGCTCGACGCCAACGATCCCGCCCAGGGAGTCGCGGACCGTCCGCGCGTAGCGGTCGAGCGTGAAGACATGAACGTGAGCGCCCGCGTCGTGGGTGTACGCTGCGATCGGCCGGCCGGCGCTACGGTTGAGGTCGCGAACTCCGTCCAGGATCGCTCGGGACGTCGCGGTGAGATAGTCGAGCGAGGGTCGGGTCGTCTCGCAGACCCGGCGGAAGCTGTCGCACTCCTCCATGATGAGCGGGAACAATCGGTCGGCGTCTCGCCGGGCGATCGCCCGTCGGATCCGATCGATCCGGCCGGGAAGCTCCCGCTGCCGGCCAGCGAAGTACGGGCTCGTCGCGACCGTCGCCTGCATCGCGTCGGCGGACCGCACCTCCTTGACCGGGGCGTCCTTCACGAGGAGGACGAGGTCGAGGAGCTCGGGCCAGTGGTCCGGGCCGTGGAGCGGGCGCGCATAGCAGTCCTGTCCGTCGGGGCGCGAGCCCGCTCGCCACTCGACGAACCCGCCGAAGATCGACCGGGAGGCGCTCCCCGACCCGAAGCGGGCGAGCCGGGAGAGCGCGCGGGGGGAGAGCGCGAGACGGGCGGCGAGGCTCGCCGCCCCGGCGAGGGCCGCGAACCCGCTCGCGCTCGACGCGAGCCCGCTCGCCGTGGGAAAGTTGTTCGCCGACCGAACCTCCGCGCGTTCGTCGATGCCCGCCATCGCACGCACGCGGTCGAGGAACCGTACGACCCCGTCCCGCGGTCCGCCGACCGCAGGCCGTCCGTTCAGCTCCACCCGATCGTCGGAGAGGGCCGGGTCGAACCGGACTGTCGTCCGAGAGCGCAACCCGGCGAGCGTCACCGAGATCGACGAGTTGTACGGCAGGGCGAGGGTTCGGTCCCGGATCCCCCAGTACTTGACGAGCGCGATGTTCGGCGGCGCCTCGACGGTGATGCGCGGCCGAGCAGGGAAACGCATCCGATCGGCGCCGAACGGCCGAGGCGAGTACTTATCCACGCGGGCCGGGTCCCGCGCCATGCCGCGTCGACAGCTTCCTCCGGGTCCCCACCCGGTCGCCCCGTCGCCGAACTTCCTCCATCAGCCTCGGCTCGGCGGGTTCCATCACGAGGTCGGGTTCCGCATCGATCCGGACCACAGCGGCCACGGGGTCGTGACGATCCTCGGAAAGGTCGAACCGCGTCACCTGAACATCAACGGGGTCGTCCACGGGGGCGTCTACGCGACGATCCTCGACACGGCGATGGGGGGCGCGGTGTTCTCGACGCTCCACGAGGGGGAGACGACCGCGACGACGAGCCTCTACCTCGAGTTCTTGCGGGCGGCGCGCGAGGGAGAGACGCTCATCGCCCGAGGCAAGGTCCTGCGACGCGGCCGGCACATCGCCTTCGCGGAGGGCGACCTTTTCGGTCGCGACGGCCGGCAGTTCAGCCAAGCGCGGGGGACCTGGTACATCTGGTCGCCCGAGTCCTAGGCGCGGCCCCGCCGGGGAACGCCGTACGGGCCTAGCGCGGCGGCGCCCTCAACGTCGGCCCGAGGCCGTCGAGGATGGCGAGCCGTTCGAGGCCCTTCGCGATCCCCCGCTCTCCTTCGGGGAACGGGTGCGCGCGGAAGAACTCTCGGACCTCCTGCTCCCGGCCCAGCCCGACGAGCGGGATCACCGCCTCGAGGGCCCGTGAGAAGAGGCCCGAAGCTCGGAGCACGCGATCGATCTCGTTCAGGTGCGTCGTCAGCCACGGCCAGACGACCGGGCGGCCGGCCGGGTTCGCGGCCGCGCTGCCGAGCACGTAGTGAACGTTGCCGCGGTTCACGTTGCCCGACGCGGTGCGCTCGAGCGTTTCCCGGAGCAGCTCGGGTTCGGTCGTCCACGCGAGGGCGCGCTCGAGGGCGCTTCGCTCTTCTTCGGTCCGGTCGGCCTCGATCGCCTGGCGGAGCTCGCGGTAGCCCGTCGTGCCCTCGGAGCGCGCGCGCGCGATCGCGATCGCGGGCCGCAGGTCCGGGTCCGTGCGCTCCCATTCCGGGAAGCTCGCGGCGAGCTCGCGGGCAAAGCCCGCGTCGATCTCTACCCTCCCGGTCGAGATCCGCTCCCGCAGGACCCCGTCCGAGTCAGGCTCGCTAGCCCTCCGTTCGGGGCCGAGCCGGTCGAATTGTTCGGCGAAGAACCAGCGGGCGAGGTCGACCACTTTCGGGCAGTCGGGGAAGGAGAGCGCGAGACCGCGCAGCGACTCGGCGACGTGCTCGACGACCAGCCGGTCCGGGGCGACGCCGAGCGCGCGGACGGCGCGCTCGTACGTCGCCCAATCCACGGTCCGGGCCTCGAGGAACGCGCCGAGGTCTTCGAGGAACGTCCAACGGTCGGTCGCCGGACGCGTCGGGAGGTCGGTGAGGAGTCGCTCGAAGAGCGTCGGGTCGTAGGCAACGCGGTAGAATCCGGCCGCCCCGGGGTTGAGGTGGATCGTCGCCGTCGAAGGGACCGGCACCGTGCGATGCACGGTGTCGAACCGGAGCCGTTCCCGCCGGCCCCCGACGTCAATGACCATCGGGATGGGCCACGGGGGCGCGTCCCCGCCATCGTGGTACGAGAACCGGCGCTGGCTGAGCTCGAGGCCGGCGTCGGTGAGGCGTGCCGAAATGACCGGCAGGCCCGGCCGGTCGAGCCACGGATCGACCAGGGGAGCGATCGCCTCGTGGGCCGCGTGCTCGAGGGCTGCCCAGAGGTCCGCCGTGCGCGCGTTCGAGTACGCGAACCGGTGGAGGTACTCGGCCACGCCGCGTCGGAACGTCTCCTCGCCGAGGTAGGATTCGAGCATGGCGAGGATGGTCGAGCCCTTGCCGTAGCTGATCTCATCGAAGATCTGGGCGATCTCTTCGGGTCGCGCGACCGGCGCCCGGACCGGGTGGGTCGCGTCGAGCGAGTCGCCCTCGAGCGCGGCCTGGGTGCCGGCGACGCGCAGGAAGAAGTCCGAGCGGCAATCGAGCCCCGGGTCCACGACGGCAGAGACCTTGGTCTCGAGGAACGAGGCGAGGCTCTCGTTGAGCCAGATGTCCGTCCACCAGGACATCGTGACGAGATTGCCGAACCACATGTGTGCGACCTCGTGGGCGATCGTCTCAAGGACGTCCCGCCTCGAGTAGGAGTGGGAGGACGCGTCCCGGAGCAACCGGTCGTTCTGGAACGCGATCGCTCCCCAATTCTCCATCGCGCCGAACGACGCCTCGGCGACGGCCACGAGGTCGAGCTTCGGGAGCGGATACGGGATGCCGTAGTACGCCTCGAAGGCCGAGAGGACCCGAGGGGCGATCCCGAGCCCGTACTCTCCGGCCGCGGACCGTTGCGGCGGGGTGAACACGCGGAACCGGATGCGGCCTTCCGCGTCCTCGAGCACGTCGAACCGTCCGATCCCGAGGTAGAACAGGTAGGTTGCCATCGTCGGCGTCGGAAAGAACGTCCACTCACGACGTCCCGACACCTCTCGGGTCGCCCGTTCGATCATGTTCGCGATGACGGTGAGGTTCGCGTCGGTGACGACCCGCAGCGCAATCCGGCTCTTTCGATCGGGCCGATCGAAGCATGGGAAGATGCGGCGGGCGCCGATCGGTTCGCACTGGGTCGTCAGCACGTACCCCTTGCCCTGCCGGGAACGGTACAAACCCGAGAGGCTCGTCTCGTTCACTCGGCCGAGGAACGTCACCATCACGGGCCCCGCGTCGAGCGCGGGGAGGCGGAGTACGCGTTCGGCCCGGTCGGTCGAGAAGGAGACCGGTCGACCCCGCGAGAAAACGTGGGTGACCTCGAGTTCCTCCGCGTCCAGGGCGAGCGGGCCGGAGGGCTCGGTCAGGTCAAATCCGACCGATCCGGTCCACCGGCGGCCGGCGAAGTCGACGTCGAGGTCGAGTCGGTACTCCGGGACGACCGGGGCTCCTCCTGCGGCCAAGGTTACCCACCCATTTCCTCCGGCCGGTGCCACCGTACGCGCGAAATGAGCCTTTGGCCCGGACGTTCGTAGGGGGATCCGGCGCGGCGCGCCGACGCAACGTTAAATATCGAGCTCCCGTCGCGGCCGTTGGCTGACGGCCAAAGCGGCGGGGAAACACCCGGTCCCATTCCGAACCCGGCAGTTAAGCCCGCTGGCGTTCCGCGCGGTACTGAAGTGCGCGAGCCTACGGGAAACGCGGAAAGCTGTCAGCCTCCCTCTCGGTGGTCGGGTCGCTCGGTTCGACCGTGCCTCCGGGGCGCACCGGGCCGCACGGTGAGCGCTACTCCGTCGTCGTTCGGCAAGCAAGGACCGAGGGGTTTCGGTCCACGCGGGCCGCTGGGGAAGGCATAACCGTGGCCGGTCCGTCGCCGTGCCGATGATCTACGGGGCCCACATCGGGATCGCGGACGGCCTCGCCGAATCGGTCCGGGAACTGAAGGCGATCGGCGGAGACGCCCTCCAGATCTTTTCGAAGAGCCCCCAGATGTGGGCCGGCCCTCCGATCGCGTTGGAAGCGGCGGTGCGGTTCCGTGACGCGGTCCGCGACGAGGGCGTACGCGCCACCGCGGTCCATCACGGGTACCTGATCAACCTCGCGAGCCCGAAACGGGCGACGCTCACCCGATCGCGGCGAGCCTTCTTGGACGAAATCCGGCGGGCGGAGCTCCTCGAAGTCGACGGGCTGATCTTCCACCCCGGCGCCCATCTGGGGGCCGGCGTCGACCAGGGTCTCGCGACGATCGCCGAGAGCCTACGCGGCGCACTCGAGGCCGTGCCGGAGGGTCGGGTACGCCTCCTGCTCGAGAACGCGGCCGGCCAAGGCACGGCGCTCTGCGCCACGCCCGAGGAGCTCCAACGCGTCCTCGCCGGTGTCGCCGCGCCGGGCCGGCTCGGCGTCACCCTCGACACCTGCCATCTGTTCGCCCAGGGCTTCGACCTTCGGACGGACGAGGGGTACGGCGGGCTGATCGATCGACTCGCGTCCACGATCGGCATCGAGACCGTGCGCGCGTTTCACCTGAACGACGCGAAGGCCGACCTCGGCTCCCACCTCGACCGACACGAGAACATCGGCAAGGGCGAGATCGGAGACGCCGGGTTCCGCCGTCTCGTGAACGACCCCCGGTGGGCCCTCACCCCCGGCTACCTCGAGACGCCGCTCGACGACGGGGGCTACGCGCGGTACGCCGAGGACCTCAACCGGCTGCGCTCGCTCGAGGCCGCCTCGGCGCCTCCGCCGAAGACCGACTCCCGGCGGCGTCGCGCTCGCGCGACCTCCGCGACGGTCAAATAGCACGCCCCTCCTCGCGCCGCCGCCGATGGCGGGCTCGGTGCCGGACGAGCGGATCGAGTCCCTCCAGGCGACGGCGCTCGAGATCCGACGGGAGGTCATCCGGATGATCTTCGCCGCCGGCAGCGGTCACCCGGGCGGGAGCCTGTCCGTCACGGACCTCCTCGCGGCGCTCCTCTTCGAAGAGCTCCACGTCGACCCCGCTCGTCCGGAATGGCCCGACCGCGACCGGCTCGTGCTTTCGAAGGGGCACGCCGCCCCGGCGCTCTATGCCGCGCTCGCCCTCCGGGGGTTCCTGCCCCGGGAGGAGCTGCGGACCCTGCGCAAGCTCGGGAGCCGACTGCAGGGCCACGTCGACCGGGGCAGGCTCCCGTACATCGAAGCGTCGACCGGCGGCGTCGGCCAGGGGGTCGGCATGGCCGTCGGGATGGCCCTTGACCTGAGGCTCGACCGCCGACCGAGCCGTGTCTACGCGATCCTCGGCGACGGGGAGTGCCAGGCCGGAGGGACGTGGGAAGCCCTGATGGCCGGCGCCCACTACCGCCTCGCGAACCTCGTCGTGATCCTCGACCGAAACGGGTTCGAGACCGATGGCTCGACCGAGGCGATCCTCGGTATCGAGCCGATCGCGGACAAGTTCCGCGCGTTCGGGTACGCCACGATCGAGATCGATGGTCACGATTTCCGTCAGATCCTCGGCGCGCTCGGGACGGCGCGGGCGACCACCGACCGGTCGACCGCGATCGTGGCGCGGACGGTGACGGGCAAGGGGGTCTCCTTCATGGAGAACACCCACGTATGGCACGGGAAGGCGCCGTCGAGGGCCGAGGCGGAACGCGCCCTCATCGAGCTCGGGGTCCCGGCCGCGGAGGCGGCGCTGTGATGGGAGCCGTTCCGCGGGAGAGTCTCCGGGACGCCTACGGGAAGGCCCTGGTCGAGCTCGGCGAGCGGGACCCCCGACTCCTCGTTTTCGACGCGGACCTGTCGGGTTCGACGCGGACGGCGCTGTTCGGGAGCCGATTTCCGGACCGATTCTTCAACGTCGGCGCCATGGAATCGACGATGATGTCGATGGCCGCGGGCGCTTCGCTGGGAGGACGGACGGTCTACGCGAGCACGTTCGCCGTGTTCGCCGCGGGCCAGGCGTACAATTTCGTCCGCCAGTCGGTGGCGTACCATCACGCCAACGTCAAGATCGTCGCCACGCACGGTGGGCTCCTCGTAGGCGCGGATGGTGGCACGCACCAGATCGGGGAAGACATCGGACTCATGCGCGGACTTCCCGGCATGACGGTGATCGTCCCTGCGGACGCGCCGACGACGCGGACGGTGACGTTCGCGGTCGCGGAACGGACGGGCCCGGCGTACGTTCGGCTCACGCGGGAGGACCTGCCGACCGTGACGGACGGCTCGTTCGCCGTGGGCCACGCGAACGAGCTGCGTGCGGGGAGCGATCTTGCGATCGTCGCGGTCGGCTCGCTCGTCGGCCGCGCGCTCGAGGTCGCCGCGGAGCTGGCGACCGTCGGGGTCTCGAGTCGCGTCCTCGATCTCGCGTCGGTGAAGCCGTTCGATGAGCCCGCGCTCCTGCGCGCGGCGCGCGACACGGGGGCCATCCTCGTCCTCGAGGAACATTCGGTCCTCACGGGGATTGGGGCCCTCGTCGCCGCGACGACCAGCGAGAACTACCCGGTGCCCGTACGGCGCGTGGGCATTCCCGACCTTTTCGGCGAGTCCGGCGACGCCTGGGCGCTCCTCGACCGGTACGGGATGTCCGCGGAACGCATTCGGGACGAGGCATGGGAACTCCTGAAAATCCGGGGCAAGGTACAATGAGCCGGAGAATCTGAGGGGACAACGATGCAGCTGTTCCTCGACACGGCGAGCCTGACGGAGATCCGCGCGATGTGGGAGATCGGCATCCTCGATGGGGTCACGACCAACCCCTCCCTCGTCGCGAAAGAGGGACGCAAGTTCGAGGACGTCCTCCGGGAGATCTGCGCCCTCGGCGTTCCAAGCGTCTCGGCCGAGGTCGTCGCGACGGATACTGACGGGATGTTGCGCGAAGGTCGGCACCTGCGCGAGATCCATCCGGCGATCTACGTCAAGGCCCCCATGACGCCGGCGGGCCTGCGGGCGACGAAGATCCTCGCGCAGGAAGGAACGCGGGTCAACATGACGCTCGTCTTCAGCGCGAACCAGGCGCTCCTCGCCGCCAAGGTCGGCGCGACCTACGTCAGCCCGTTCATCGGCCGGCTCGATGACCAAGGCGAGGAGGGGATGGAACTGATCCGGGACATCGTCGCGATCTACCGGAACTATCGGTTCTCGACGAAGGTCCTCGTCGCGAGCGTCCGGCATCCGATCCACGTGCTCGAGGCCGCCCGGATCGGCGCCGACATCGCGACGATGCCCTACGCCGTGATGGAGAAGCTCGTCCAGCATCCGCTCACCGACATCGGCCTCGCCCGGTTCCTCAAGGACTGGGAGCGGGTCCCGAAGGGCTAGGGGGTCCGGACCGCCGTGACCGAAACGACCCTCCTCGAGCGGTACCTACGACTGACGCACGAGGCGCTCGAGCGGGTGACCCCCGCCGCGCCGGCGCGCTCGTTCCTTCGCGGGGCCTCCGACGACTTCCTGGCGATGGCCCGGGCCTACCTCACCGACGCGGAGCACTTCTCGGCCGCCGGCGACTCGGACCGCGCGCTCGCCGCGGCCAGCTACGCCCACGGCTGGCTCGACGCCGGGGTCCGACTCGGCCTTTTGAACGGGGGGGACGATGACCAACGGTTCACCCTCTTCCGGTAGCGGAGGGCCGGCCCCGTCGCCCGGGGTGCCGGATCTCGTGCTCGCGGCCATCGAGGCGCATCTGCGGCAGCGCGAGCTGCGGCGCGAGGACCTGTTCGAGCGAGCCCGCCGGCTGCGCCGTCTCGCTCAGGGCACGATGACCCGGCTCCACGCCGAGGGCTCGGCACCGGTAGAGCTCGCCGAGATCCGACGCTCGATGGCGGACCTCGCCGATCGCCTGCATCGCGAGGGGCGGGGGGATGAGCCGCTCGCGCTCGATGCGTTCCAGGAGGCGGCCGAAGCGGCCCTGCTCGGGGCGATCACGGCGGGGGAGCCGCTCCCCGGCCCCACGGAGCTCGGCATCGACCCCGAGCCCTACCTGCTCGGGCTCGGGGACGTCGTGGGCGAGGTGCGACGACGAGCCCTCGATCGGCTCGGTCGGGACGACGTCCCCGGGGCCGAGGCCGAGCTGGCCCTCATGGAGCGCCTCACGCGGGCGCTCCTGCGCTTCGACACGACGCGGGCGATCGTCCCGCTCAAACCGAAGCAGGACGCGGCAAGGAACCTTCTCGAACGCACGCGTGGCGAGGTCGTGATGGCGAGGTTCCTCGCCCGGGCGCGCCCCTCGAGCTCGGGACCGGCGAGCGGGGGACCGTGAGCGCGGCGCCCCGGCGGACGATCGCGGTGGTCGGTGGATCGGGGATCACCGGGCTCTTCGCCCCGGGCTCGGCCCGGACGCACCGCGTGGGAACCCCGTGGGGGGCCCCATCGGGCCCGGTCGAGGAGGGAGAGATCGGAGGGGTCCGCGTCCTCTTTCTCGCGCGCCATGGTCCCGGGCACACGATCCCCCCGCACCGGATCAACTACCGAGCGAACGTCGACGCGCTGCGGGCGCTCGGCGCCGAGGCGATCGTCACGGTGAGCTCGGTCGGTTCGCTCAAGGAGGACCTCGCGCCGGGAACTTTCGTCCTGCCGAGCCAGTTCCTCGATTTCACCAAGAACCGGCCGACGACGTTCTACGAGGGCGGTCGCGTCTTCCACGTATCGCTCGCCGACCCGTTCTGTCCGGACCTCACGGCCGTCGCGGCGTCGGTGGGCAAGGAGGTCGGAACCCCCTTCGCCGAGGGGCGGACGTACGTGTGCGTCGAGGGTCCCCGGTTCAGCACCCGCGCCGAGTCGTCGTTCTTCCGCAGCCTCGCCGACGTCATCGGGATGACGCTCGTTCCCGAGGTCGTCCTGGCCCGGGAGCGGGCGCTCTGCTACGCCTGCCTGGCGATGGTCACGGACTACGACGTCTGGGCGGAGCGACCCGTGGAGGCGAAGGAGATCGTCGAGGTCATGCGCCGGAACGCCGACCGCATGGGCCGGCTCCTCGCAACGCTCCTTCCGCGCCTCGCCCACCCGCCCGCGTGCCGGTGCGCCTCTGCGCTCGACGACGCCGCGATCTAGCCCGCGCGCGGTCCTCGCCGCACGGTGATCGGGATCCGGCCCGCAGCGAACTCGAGCTCGGCGATCTCGACCGGGTCGACGAGGGTGGGTGCGACGTCGATCAGGATCGGGGCCCCGAGCGAGATCTGAAGCGCCCGCGCGCCGAGGATCCGAGCCCGCTCGAACCGAGTGAATTCGTGGGCTTCGAGGGGGGCCGGAACCGGACGATCGGGCACGGTACCATTCCCCGAAGCCGCTACCACCGCTGTCGCGTTCAGGGGCTCGGCCACTCGGGGCACCGTATTTACCCCTTGCGGGACGTGCGGGGCGGCGCACGAACTGACTTCTGTGCGGTGGTTTCTCTACGGCCCCTCCGTTGTTGTGCGTGGGCTCTTTGGAAGGGAAGAGGGTGAGAGAGATCCCGACCACGAGGAGCCCGGTGAGCGCCGCCGAGGCGCCCACCCGGGCGGCGAAGAACGGGTCCCACGAGGCATCGTTGTCCTCCGCCTGCGACAACCAGCCTACGTCGGAGATTCCGCGGCCGTCCGGCCTTCTGGCAGACTCTCGGTCCGACTTGCAGGCACTCGCCCGCGAAGCCAGAACGAGCAGACGAGAGCCAACAAAACGGACACGCCGAGAATGAGGAACACCTGGTCGTACGAGGTCACCAGCGCAGCGCGGAGTGCACCGGACGATGCGGCGCCGGCGCTCAAGGAGTGGAATCGCCACGACTGGAACATCGTGAGCAGCGAGACTCCGAGGGCGCCGCCGAGCGTCTGGAAGAACTTCGTCAGCCCGACCGCGGCTCCCACCTGATGGGGGGGCGCCTCGTTTTGAATTGCAATCGTGGCCCCGGCGAGCGCGATCCCAAGCCCAAACCCCAGAGGGATGAGGGGAAGAGCGACACCCCCGGTGGGAAGGACGTCGAGCGACAGGCCCCACAACGGGGTCGACGTCGTCATGAGTGACAAGGAGAGGCCGGCCACTCCTGAGACGAACAGGGCCGGCACGAGTAGCGTCCGGTAGGAGCACCGATTCAAGAGAGCGCCAGCGACGTTCGCGCCAGCAATCATCGGGACCGCGAAGAAGTAGATCATGTCGCGAACGTCGCTCGACGAGCCTCCGAGCGCGACCCCGACGAAGAGCGAAAGGAAGGTGATCACCGCGCTCAGCAGGAGCCCGGTGAAGAGCAAGATGCCGTTGGCGGACAGTATCGCCCGCCGCCCCAAGAGTCGCAACGGGAGGAGCGGTTGGGCGTAGCGAAGCTCCCACCACAAGAAGGCGGCCAACAGGCCCACGGTCGTGAAGAGGAGCCCGATGACTCGGTCATCGGTCCAGGCCCACCCTAGGTCAGAGACACCGACGAGCGCGACCATCAAGGCGGAGACCCATCCAGAGATGAGAGCCGCGCCGGGGAGGTCGAAACGTCCACGGGTCACGCTGCGAAGCGGGTCGACCCAGAGGACCAGGATCAACACTGCGAATAGGCCGAAGGGTAGGTTGATGTAGAACACCCAGCGCCAGGTCGTTACCGACACGATGTAGCTTCCCAGGAGGGGGCCAGCGACGATCGATATCCCCGCCGTCGCTCCGAGCATGCCAATCGCTCTCGTTCGGTCCTCCGGTCCGAAGAGCGCCGCAATCATGGCGATCGCGACCGGAAACGTGGCGCCGCCGCCGAAGCCTTGCAGCCCGCGGAAGATGATCAGCTCCGTGAGCGATTGGCTAAACCCGGCCAGCACCGAGCCAACGATGAAAATCGCCGTTCCCGCCAGGAAGACGTTCCGGCGGCTCGCAATGTCGGAAAGCCGCCCGAAGACGGGAACCGCGATCGTAGCGCTCACTAGGTAGGCGCTCACGACGAAGGCCACCCCGTTCACCTGGTGGAGGTCGGAAGCAATGGTCGGTAGAGCGGTGGAGACCACGAACGAATCTAGCCCGCCCATCAGGACTACCAGGAAGATCCCGGCGGTGACGAGGAAACCTGCAGGTTCCGCGAGCCGCAACCATGAGCGAGCCGCTGGCAGTTCGACAGCACCGACCGGAGGTACGGGCGAGGGGCTCGACTGATTCTCGGGGGCGCTCATAGGTGGCTCCGGACGGACATGGCTCGATTGCCTCAGTTCTCGAGGGTCGCGGACAAGCTTATTGGCGGTAGCTAGCCTGCTAGAGACGCGGGCCAGCGGTCCTCGCCCGTGGGAAGGGACTTCGCGTGCGGCTGATGGTGGTCGACGTACCGAGAGCGGCCCTGGGCCGAATGCTCGGGTGGCCGGCCTCGCTCGATGCCCTTCGTTCCGTGAAGTTAGTCAGTTACGTTCGAACCGACGCCAAGGAGGTTGCGACGATCTGGCGCGTGAACTTCCCCGGCCGACCCTCGAAGCTGGAGGCCCTCTTTCCGAGGAACCGGACCCGGGTCAGAGTCCTCGAACGCACGCCGGACGGAGAGTACATCCTGTTTGTTCGACAGCGACCGGGTGGGCGGCCCGCCGGAATTCAGGATCTCCTCGCCAAGGCGGGTGCCCACGTGGTCCTGCCTTACGAAATCAACGAAGAGACTGTACGACTGACCTACCTCGGCACAGGGGTCCAGCTGCGCAGGGTGGTCGCGAACCTACGTCGAGAAGGGGTCGAGGCGAGGATCCTCTCGGTAACTGAGGCAAGATTTGGGCTGGACTCGCCTTTGACGAGGCTGACCTCGAAACAACGACAGGTCGTCCTGACGGCCTTCGACTCCGGATACTACGAGATACCACGTCGGGTCGGATCGAGGCAACTCGCGACGAAGCTCAGGATCCGGGCGGGGACTCTGGTCGCGCACCGTCGGAAGGCAGAGGCCCGAATCATGACCGCAGTCATTTTGGGCCACTGACCTGCCTCGCACCTTTTGGAGGTGCCGAGGGATCGGGCGGTGCGGCCGAGTACGGCCCGGAGGGATCCGGAGAAGTCACCACGACTGAGATCCGGCCAACCTTGACCGTAAGGGCCATGCCAACGATGGTCCGGATTGCACCACGGAAGTCGTGCTCGAGCCGGATCGAAAACTTCGCATTCGACTCGTGAGGGACCCCTTTCGGGGGATTCTCCCACCCTCTGGTCGATGGTCCCACGGACTGGGGTTCTTCCTAGCAAACCCGGTGCCGGGCCTTGCCCGGGAACGGGTTTCGGGGCCGGGCGGTTGGTTTCTGTGGCGGAACGAGCTTTCGGGCACCGCCCGGACGTGTCGGCCGGTCCGCGCCGCGCGAGGCCCG
>JASHQN010000061.1 GCA_030039135.1 Thermoplasmata archaeon
GAGAAGTACCGACGGAAGGGCGACGACGCGAGCGTGCTCGCCTGCGATATCCCGTTCGTCCACCGGTTTCTCTACGATAAACAGCTCGGGCTCACGATTTCCTTCGAGGCCGAAGAAGAGCCGACTGACGTTCGGGCCCGCTACAGCGTTCCGAACGTCTACCGCGTGGTGACCGATGTGAGCGACATCCGACCGGGCGAGCCGTTCCGACCCGGGTTGCGTGTCCTCTCCTTCGACGTGGAGAACGCGATCCGCGAGCGCACGATCTTCACGATCTGCGGCGTGGCCGAGGGCGCCAACCGGCCCCGGCGCGCGTTCCGCATCCGTGCGGCCGGGGAGCGCGAGATCCTCGAGCGCTTCCAGGCGATCGTGGAGGAAGACGACCCGGACGTGATCACGGGATACAACATCGGAGGGTACGACCTCCCCCTCCTGATCGAGCGGGCCGAAGTGGTCGGGCTCAACCCGCTCGCGCTCGGTCGGGACCGTTCGGCTCCTCGGGAGATGGGCGACCGGCTCTGGAGGGTCACGGGTCGCGTCGTGGCGGACGCCTGGTGGTCGGCTCGCAACAGCCTGCATCCGAAGCAGGAGTCGCTCCAGTTCGTCGCGCGGACCCTGCTCAACGACACGAAGCTCGACGTCGACCGACGGAACATTTCGGAAGAGTGGGCCCGCGACCCGGATCGCGTGATGGAGTACTGCGAGCACGACGCCGACCTCGCGCTACGGATCCTGCAGCGCCTGCGCGCGATCGAACGCGCCGCGGACATGGCGACCGTCGCTCGCCTGCCGCTCGAGGAAGGCCTGAACGGTCGGACCTCCGTCTTCGTCGACTCGCTCCTGATCCCCGCGGCGGACCGGGAGCACGTGGGAGTCCCGCCGACCCATCGCGGGGGACGCGAGCAGCCGATCGAGGGCGGCTACGTCCATTCGATCCGGCCCGGCATCTACCGGTGGGTGGTCGTCCTCGACTTCAAATCGATGTACCCGTCGATCATCATCGCGCGGAACCTCTGCTTCACGACCCTGTCGCCGGACGGTAGCACGGTCGCGCCCTCGGGAGCGCGGTTCGTCTCGTCGAGCGTGCGCCCCGGCATCATTCCGAAGATCCTCGCCACGCTCCTCGCCGACCGCGACCGGTTCCGCCAGCTGTCGCGATCGGCCGACACCCCCGAGCTGCGCGAGTACTACGACGGGTTGCAGAACGCCGTCAAGGTCTTGATGAACTCGTTCTACGGCGTGCTCGCGTCGAGCTTCTACCGCTTCACGAACAAGGAGATCGGGGCGGCGATCACGTCGTTCGCCCGTGAGGCCATCACCTCGATCATCCGCGACCTCGAGGCCGACGGCAACGAGGTGGTCTACTCCGACACCGACAGCGTCTTCGTTCGCTCTCCGGTCGCGAGCCTCGAAGGCGCCCGCGAGTTCGGGGAGGCCGTCGCCCGCCGGTTCACCCACGAGGGCGTGACGTTCGAGTTCCAGTCGGTCTACGACGCGTTCTTCTCGCACGGGGCGAAGAAGCGCTACGTGGGACGGACGGTCTGGCCGCGCGACGATCTCGTCATCCGCGGCTACGAGAGCCGGCGGACCGATGCATTCGACTACCAGTCGGAGGCCCTCCTCGAGGTGTTCGACCTCGTGCTCAAAGGGGACACGGAGGGGGCGATCCGACGTTCGCGCGAGCTCGTCCAGGCCGTCCGGGAGCACAAGGTCCCCCCGGAGCGGCTCGTGATCGCACGGAGCGTTCGTGCCGAGGGCGAGTACAACGCCTCGACCCGGGACGCCTTGCCGTTCCTGCGCGTCTTCCGCCAGCTGCAGAAGGAGGGCTACGACGTGATCCCGGGGATGAAGGTCGCCTGGATCGTCACGGACTCCCGCAAGAGCCCGCAGGACGTCGAGCCGTGGGTCGACGGTCGTCCGTTCCTCAAGGAACCGGATTGGGAGTACTACGCCGACCGCGTCGCCCAGACCCTCGCGCGGGTCACGGAGGTGTTCGACTGGGACGCCGCCGCCCTCCTGCGCGGAAGCCACCAGCGCCGGCTCGCGACGCCCGAGGCCGAGCCGAGAGCGACCGCCGAAGCCGCCCCCGCGACGCTCGACACCGCGGTCGGTGACGTCGGCAAGCCGGCCCGCCGCCGAGGGACCACCCGCAACCTGTCCGAGTGGTCCTGATCCGCTACGGCAAGGGTCCGCGGGCGTTCTCGCGCTCGGGGTTGCTCTCTCCCCGTAGCGCGAGGACCGAACCTCCCACGGCGATCGGGATGCCCGCGATCCCGATCGCGGGAATGGCGATGCCGAGAACCGCCCAACCGAGCACCGCAGCGAACACGGGGATCCCGGTCATCAGCATCGGCGGGATGACAAGGCCGGCCCGATGGAGCGAGCCGAAGTACATGACGGGGGCGACGAAGAAGCTCGTCAGACCGGTGACGAGTAGGACCCCGAGTGCCCACGGGGAGACGGCGATCAGGCTCCGCGCGCCACCGGGGAGCGCCGGCGAGAGGAAGAGCCCTACTACGCCCGCCGCGAGCATCGACTGCGCGACCACGGCGCTCGCGGGGCTCCGCTCGTTCTCCCGGGCGGCGGACAGGAAGTATCCCGCCACCGTGAGCGGGATCGCCACCACGACCACGTAGCCGGAGGCGGGGATCGCGGACAGCCGCCCGCTCCCGACGATGGACAGGCCCCCACCGACGATGCAGAGGGCCATCCCGGTCCAGAGCGCCGGCGACTGGAACCGGTCTCGGTAGCCGACGAAGAAGACCGCGACCAGGATCGGGGTCAGCACGACATCCCCGATGAGCGTCAGGAGCGACGTGTCGACGGGCCCCGCGAGGTACGTCGAGGCGAGGACCGAGAGCTGCATACCGACGAGGAGGGCGACCCGGCCCCACGCCGGCGGCGATGTCCACATTCGAACGAACGCGCGCGCCTGACCTTCGGCCACGCACCACGCCGCGTAGGCGAGTCCTCCGAACAGGAACGGGTAGACGAACACGGCCGAAGGGGCCGTGCCCGGGGTGACGGCGAGGACGAAGATGTAGTAGAGCGCCCAGAGGAACGCCGCTCCGAGCGGGAGCGCCACCGCCGCGGCGAGGTACTCGCGCCGGCGCGCCACGGGCGGCGGTAGCGGGAACGCGGGTTAATCGTTTGGTCGACCGGTCTTCCCGGCCCGGGTCTCTCCTACGCGTAGGTGTCGTAGCGAAGCCCGAGGGCCGGGACGTGGACGCCGCTCCCGCGTTCCACGTGTCCGATCGGCACGGCGTCGGAAGCGCCCGCGCGGGCGAGCCGGCGCCGCGTTTCGCTGAGCCGGGTCGGCGCGACGACGACCACGAAGCCGACGCCCATGTTGAACGTCTGGAACATCTCCTGATCCGAGATCGATCCGAGCGACTGGACCCACCCGAACAGCGACGGGATCTTCGGCCAGTGATCGAGGACGTACGAGACGGGAGGATGGAGTCGGAGGAGATTACGCACGCCGCCGCCGCTCACATGGGCGAACCCGTGCGTCGTTGCCGGACCGGTGAGGGCATCGGCCGCCCGAGTGTAGATTCGGGTCGGTGTCAGGAGCTCGGCGCCGACGGGTCGCTCCGCCCCGGGTCGCGGCGTGGCCAGGTCGATCGATCGCTCGTCGAGCAGCCGCCGGACCAGCGTGAAGCCGTTGGCGTGGAGTCCCGTCGACGGGATGCCGAGGAGGACATCGCCGGGCCGGATCCGGTCGCCGACCACCGGACGGCGCCCACCCGGGAAGAATCCGATTGCCGTCCCACCGAGATCGAGCCCGCGGATCAACGACGGGACCACCGCGGTCTCTCCCCCGAGGAGGGACGCCCCCGCCGACCGAAGACCACGATCGATCCCGCGGCCGATACTTCGGAAGACCTCCGGCGACGGCGCCTCGCACAGGATCGTGTCGACGAGCCCGGCCGGCCTCGCGCCGACCGCGGCCAGGTCATTGACGTTCACCGCCACGACGTCCTCGCCCACCTCCTCCCACCGCTCCAAGCGCCGGGCGAGTTCGACCTTCGTTCCCACGGTGTCCGTCGTGATCGCGAGGGTCTCGCGCCCGATCCGGACGAACCCGGCATAGTGACCGGGGGCTGGGATCGGTCGACCGTGGCTCGGCGGGGCCCGGTACCGGACCTGGCGCAATAGCTCGGAGAGCGCCGAGCCGACCGATGCCCGATCGACCCCGCTCATCGCGTAGGTCCACGACGGCGCAGGGTTCGACGGCTCGGGCATGCTCCGAACGAGCCGTGCGAACGGAAATAGCCTCGCCGCCGCCGAAGGTGGGTTCATAACGCGGCCGGGGCTGCGGGCGGCCGGATGGCTCCCCCGCCGGTCCGACGGCATCGCTCCGACTCGCCGCCGAAGCTCCCGGCTCCCTCCCTCATCCTCGCCGGGCGCGCCCTGCTCGGGGGCCGCCTGCAACCGGTCGAGATCGCGATCGGCGAGGACGGGCGGATCGCGTCGATCGGGCGGATCCGCACGGGGGCCCCTCGTCACGACGTCGGGGACGCGGTGATCCTGCCCGCCGCCACGGACCTTCACGTCCACCTCCGGGATCCGGGAGGTTCGCCCGACGTGGAGAACTTCTCCACCGGCACGATCGCTGCCGCGCTGGGAGGGACGACCCTCGTGGGAGAGATGCCGAACACTTCTCCTCCCGTCACCGACCCCGACCGGATGGCCGAGAAGGCGGCCCGTGCGCACGGCCGAGCGGCCGTGGACGTCCTGCTCTACGCCGATCCGGTCGGTGCCACCGATCTCGGGCCCCTCGCTCGGGCCGCGGGAGGGTTCAAGGTCTACCTCAGCCCCACAAGCGGCATCGACCGCGTGCCTCGGCCGAGCGAGCTTCCTCCCCTGTGGCGGCGGATGCTCGCCTACGACCTGCCGATCTCGGTCCACGCCGAGGACCCTGCGCGGTTCGATCCACGCGCGATCCCCTCCGACCCTACCGGCTGGAACGAGTGGCGGCCCCCGGCCGCGGAAGAGGCGGCCATCGCAATGGTCGCGTCCGCGCCGACCGGTCTTCGCCTCCACGTCGCGCACGTGACGACGGCCCGGTCCGTCGCCCGGGTCCGGGAGCTGGGGTGGTCGTGCGAGGTAACCCCTCACCACCTCCTGCTGTCGGACGGCTCCGGGACCGACGCTCGGTTCAAAGTCAACCCTCCCCTGCGGTCGGAGGAGGAGCGCCGAGCGCTATGGGAAGCGTATCGGAGCGGGCGCGTGCCGGTCGTGGCGAGCGACCACGCACCGCACGCCCTCGCCGACAAGTCTCTCCCGTTCGAGCAGGCGCCGAGCGGAGTTCCGGGCGCCGAGACGATGCTGCCCCTGCTGCTCTCTCGCGCGCGATCGGGCGAGCTCGACCTCGGTGTCCTGGTCGCGACCGCCTGCGACCGACCCGCCCGGTGGTTCGGGCAGCCCCTCGGACGCGTGGCGGTCGGTCACCGAGCGAACCTATTGGTCGTCGACTTCCGATCTCGCACCGCTCTTTCCGGGCGCCACCTCCACAGCGCCTGCGGCTGGACTCCCTTCGAGGGCTGGGAGGCGATCTTCCCTCGGGAGCACTATCGCGACGGGGTGCGAATCGTGGAAGACGGAGAGTACGTCGGTCAGCCGACCGGGCGCATCCTGCGTCCGGAGTATGCACCGGGCCCGGACCGGGCTGCCTAACGGCCGGGAACGACCTCGCTCACGTGCGGTCCACGACCGCGCCCTTCAGCGCCCGGGGCCCCCGTCGGGGCGGCCACCCCAGTCGGAGGTAGCCGAGAGCGACGAGCCCGGCGTAGACCCCCGCGAGGACGAGCGCGACGGCGAAGGCGATGTCGATCGGTACGGTGTAGGCCCAGAGCGCGGTCCAGTTCGCTCCGAGGACCATCCCCAGGTACACGAGACCCACCGTCCACGGCACCGAGCCGACGAGCGTATAGAAGCCGAACCGGCCCGGGCTCATCCTCGCCGCCCCCGCCGGGTAGCTGATGTACCCGCGCACGACGGGGAGCGTTCGGCCGAGCGCGACCGTCGCCTCGCCGCGTCGCGCGAACCACCGTTCGAAGCGATCGAGGTCTTCCGCCCGCACGCGGAACTGCCCGACGCCGAAACCGATCAGACGGGAACGCCACCAGCGCCCCACGGCGTAGCCGAGGAACGCCCCGACGAGGCCGCCACCGATCGCGACCGCGATCGTCCAGCCGAGGGGGAACGCCCCTTCCGCGACGAGGAATCCGGCGAACGGCAGGATCACCTCGCTCGGGATCGGAGGGATCCCGAAGCTCTCGACCGTCATCAGGCCGAAGAGGCCCGGAAGGCCGATCGCGACCATCACCACGGTGATCGCCTCGACGACGATTCCGAGCAGGCTGAACGTCACGGTACGGGCTCGACCTCCGGCGCCCTACGTAGCGGCGGGCGTGTCCCAGACCAGGCGGAACGGTTCCGTCAGTCGCACGTTGGTTCGGGCCGGGATCCCGTCGAAGTCGAGCGGGGTTTGGCACCCCCCGCACGCTACGGTCGGGCGCCGGCGGCCGAGGGCGATGGAGAGGGGGATGCCCACCTCGATCTCGCGGGGCCGCTCGGGCGCCTCAGCGACAGCCTTCCGCAGCCGCTCGAGGAGGGCCTCTTCGCTCGGTGCGTCCGGCTCTCGGCTCATCGCTGGTTATCACGGGGGCCAGCCTCTTAAAGCCCCGGCGCGCGAGGCGCGGAACCGGTTCAGCTCGACGATCCGCCCGACTCTTCGGATCCGCCGGGGGGGTCT
>JASHQN010000062.1 GCA_030039135.1 Thermoplasmata archaeon
ACGGTCTCGAGCGGCACGTGGCCGGGGGCCAAGGTCGGGCGGTTCTCCCGATCCACCCGTACGAAGAAGCGACTGCGCGAGCAGAAGGGAGGGACCTAGGGATGCCCAAGGCGCGGAAGGGCAAGCGCGTCGAAGCTCGTCGCAAGCGAGAGTTCACGTACCGGGGCTTGACGCTCGCTCAGCTCCAGGCGATGACCCTGGAGGAGTTCGCGAAGATCGCCCCGAGCCGCGCACGGCGGTCGATCCGTCGGGGATTCAACAACGAGACGAGCGATTTCTTCGAGCGGCTGCGATCGACACCGCCCGAGGCGACGGTCCGCACGCACTGCCGGGACGCTCTCGTCCTTCCGTCCCACGTGGGTCGGAAGGTCGCGGTGCACAACGGCAAGGAGTTCAAGGAAGTCGAGGTTCGGCCCGAGATGATCGGACACTACTACGGTGAGTTCGCCCTCACGCGCCGGTTCGAGAAGCATTCGGGACCGGGCGTCGGCGCGACGCGGTCGTCGAAGTTCATGCCGCTGAAGTGAGGGGAGGTCGATCGATGCGCGGCTACACCTACCGGGACGAACCGGGCGTCAACGTCGCGAGAGCCCGGGGCCTCGAGATCCCGATCTCTCCGAAGAAGACGTACGAGGTGCTGAACGCGATCCGGGGCCTCCCGCTCGACCGGGCCCGGGAGATCCTCGAGGACGCGATCGCGCTCCGTCGGCCCATCCCGTTCCGCCGGTACAACCAGGAGACCGCGCACCATCCCGGGACGGGGCCGGGTCGCTTCCCGGTCAAGGTCGCCCGCAACGTGCTCCAAGTGCTCACCAACGCGGAGGAGAACGCCGAGTACGACAGTCTCGACACCGACCGGCTCTACGTCCGGGTCGCCGCGAGCTCCCGCGGACGCATCCGCAAGGCATCGATGCCCCGCGCCCAGGGACGCGCGACCGCGTGGAACGAACAGACGACGAACATCGAGATCGTGCTCGCCGAGCGGAAGGAGGCGGCATGAGCTCGGAGCAGAAGGTGATCCAGGAAGCGATGCGCCGCGTTCTGCTCAAGGATTACCTGGTCAAAGAGAGCGCCCGCGCCGGGTTCGGGGGCCTCGAGATCACGCGCACGCCCATGGGCACCCGAGTGACGCTCATCTGCGAGCGGCCCGGGATCCTCATCGGGCATCGCGGCGAACTCATCAAGAACCTGACCGAGGACATCCAGCACCGCTTCCAGCTCGACAACCCGCAGATCGAAGTGCAAGAGGAACGACAGCCGAGCCTCAATGCGCAGCTCATGAGCGAGAAGCTCGCGTCGACGCTCGAGCGGGGTTGGCACTTCCGTCGGGCGGGCCACTCTACGGTCCGCCGGATCATGGAGGCGGGCGCGCGGGGTTGTCAGGTCATCCTCTCAGGGAAGCTCACCGGAGAGCGCCACCGAACGGAGCGGTTCAAGGCCGGCACGATCAAGTACTGCGGCGAGGCGGTCCAGCTCTGGATCAGCAAGGGATTCTACCAGGCGCGACTCAAGCCCGGCGTCATCGGCGTCAACGTCTGGATCATGCGCCCGACCGCGAAGCTGCCCGACGAGATCGTCGTCAAGGGCATCGAGGAGCGGCCCAAGGCGACCCCGGCCGAACTCCCTCCGATCGAGGAGGCGGCGACCGCCGGGCCGAGCACGGACGTTCCGGACGTCGCGGGGACTCCATGACGCTCCTGCGCATGAAGGAGCTCCGCGAGCTCTCCGACGACGACCTCCGCCGCAAGATCGCCGACGTGGAGAACGACCTTCTCCGGGAGCGCGGCGTCGCGGCGATGGGCGGCGCTCCCCCCAGCCCGGGGCGGATGCGCGCGCTGCGCACCAACGTAGCTCGAGCGCTCACGGTCCTCAACGAGCGGTCGCACCTGGTTCGGGAGGCTCGGCGTCCGTAGGGGGCCTCGAGGTGGACCGATGTCGAAGGGAGGGGTCGCCGCGAACGAGCTCAGCCCCGCCGCGCGCGAGGCGCTCGCCGGCGAGCTTATCGGCTGCGCGGTGGTCCTGCCGGCGTCCCCGGCGCTCCGTGAGCGCGTCGAGGGGACGATCGTGGACGAATCCCTCTCGACGTTCGTCGTTCGGGTCCCGGGGCGCGCGCGGCCGGTGCGCGTTCCCAAGACGGCGCTCGAAGGGACGATCGTCGTCGGCGCGAGAGAGTTACCGTTAAGAGGCGAGGTCCTTCGCGTGCGTCCCGAGGACCGCACCAAGCGGCTCTTGACCGGTGGTCCTCGGAGGATCCGATGACCCCGGCCCGTTCGACCCGCTCGCGTCGCGCGCGGGACATCGGGCTCGACGTGCGAGCGCCGAAGGCGTGGTGCGACGACCGGCATTGTCCGTTCCATGGCCGCTTGCCGCTGCGCGGCCAGGTCCTCGAGGGGACGGTCGTCTCGACCGCGATGCAGCACACCGCGGTCGTGGAGCGCACGCTCCTTCACTACGTCCCGAAGTTCGAGCGCTACGAGAAGCGGCGGCGCCGCTACCTCGCCCACTCGCCGGACTGCCTGCACGTCGCCGTGGGCCATCGGGTCCGCATCGCCGAGACCCGGCCCCTTTCGAAGACGGTCTCGTTCTGCATCATCGAGGATCTCGGCGAGGTCGCGATGCCGGTCCGCGGCGAGGAAGCCGCGCGCCCCGCCCTCGCGCCGGTCCCCGCGAAGGAGGCCGGCCCGTGAAGGGCCTCGCCGGCCGCCGGGGCCGCGGGCTACCGAAGGGAGCCCGGCTCGATTGCGTCGACAACACCGGAGCCAAGGTCGTGGAGATCATCGCCGTGCGGAACTGGCACGGGACCCACCGGCGCTACCCCCGGGCAGGGATCGCCGATCTCGTGATCGTTTCCGTGAAGAAGGGCACGCCCGAGATGCGGCGTCAGGTGCTCCACGCCGTCATCGTGCGGGCGAGGGCGCCGTTCCGTCGGCCGGACGGCACGCGGCTCCAGTTCGAGGACAATGCCGCAGTGATCACGACCGAGACCGGCGAGATCAAGGGCTCCCAGATCAAGGGCCCGGTGGCGAAGGAGGCCGCCGAGCGATGGCCGCGGATCGCCGCGGCATCGTCGATCATCGTATAGGAGGGACCCCGCGATGCGATTCTCCCCTCACTCTCCCCGCCGCCAGCGCAAAGCGCTCTACACCGCGCGCCCGTTCCAACGACGGCGACGAATGACGGTCCCGCTTTCCCGCGACCTGCGGCGTCGGTTCCATGCTCGCGCGCTGCCGATCCGTAAGGGCGACACCGTCCGCGTGCTCTCGGGCAGCTTCGTCGGGCGCGAGGAACGCGTCGCCCGGGTCGACCGCCGCGCCTACGCGGTGATCCTCGACAACGTCACGGTGAAGACCGGCGAGGATAAGCTACGGCCCCTCCCCATCCGCACGAGCCATCTCGTCCTCACCCGCCTCAACCTCTCGGACCCTTGGCGCCGGCGTATGCTGCACGTGTCGGACGAGGAGGTCACTCCCGAGGAGAGAGGCGAGGCGGCGGAGCGGGAGCCGACTCCGTCCGAGGAACCGACGCCGCCGGCACCGGTCGCGGAGACCCCGGCGGCCGGGGCCCCGGCGACCCCGAAGCCGGCCCGACGAAAGTCCGGCCCCAGCACGCCCCCTCCGCCCGAGGCGGGAACCGACGAGGAGGAGGACGCATGACGTTCCGCCTCAAGCGCCGCGCGGCCCCCCGCACGTGGACGATCCCCCGGAAGGGGACGAAATGGATCAAGCGGCCCGGGCCCGGGCCCCACCCGCAGGACGAATCGATCCCTCTCCTCCTTGTCCTGCGCGATCTCCTCGGCGTGGTCGACAGCGCCCGCGAGGCGCGCATCCTGCTCCGCTCGGGCGCGGTGCGCCTCGACGGGAAGGCCGCTCACGACCTCGACCGCGGGCTCGGTCTGATGGACACGCTTTCCTTCGCTGCGCCGCGGGACACCCATTACCGGGTCGTGAAGGATCGACGCGGACGCCTTTTGCTCGTAACGATCCCGGCGGGCGAGGCGACGGTCAAGCTCGGCCGGGTCCGGTTCAAGCATGCCGTCCCGAAGGGCCGGGTCGAGGTCACGCTCCACGACGGGCGCAACCTGCTCGTGCCGCCGTCCTCGCCGTACCGGGTGGGCGATTCGCTCAAGCTCGAGCTTCCCGCCCAGAAGGTCGTAGAGCACCTCCCGCTCGCCCCCGGCGCCCTCGCCTACCTCGCCGGAGGCTCCCACGTCGGGGAGCTCGCCCGGGTCGAGCGGGTCGAGGTCCGCAACTCCCCCCAACCGAACCTGGTCCACTTCAAGGAGGGGTTCTCGACGATCAAGGACTACGTCTTCGTCGTCGGCCAGACCGCTCCCGAAGTCACCCTCGCCGAGGGGGTCGATCGATGAGCGCCACTCCGGCCTCCGCGGCCCGACCGACCGAACCCGAGAACCCTCACCGGGCCATTCGGATCATCAAGATCGTCGTCAACGCCGGCGTGGGGGAGTCGGGAGAGAACCGGACGAAGGCGGAGAAGGTCCTCGAGATGATCACGCACCAGAAGCCTGTCGCCACCCGCGCGCGCTCGACCAACCGGGATTTCGGGATCCGGAAGGGTCAAGAGATCGGGGCGAAGGTCACGCTCCGCGGCGCCGTGGCGGTCGAGTTCCTGGGCCGAGCGTTCGAGGCGCGGGACCGTCAGCTCGACGTGGCGTCGATCGACCGTAATGGGAACTTCTCCTTCGGGATCGCCGATTACACCGACTTCACCGGGATGAAGTACGACCCCCGGATCGGCATCCATGGCATGGACGTGGCGGTCGAGCTCGGCCGCGCCGGCTACCGGGTCCGACAGCGGCGTTCTCAGCCGCGACCGATCCCTCGCTCGATCCGTTCCACGCCGGCGGAGACGCGGGCGTTCCTCGAGACCGCGTTCCGGGTGAACGTGGTGGAGTGAGCCGTGAAGCCGAAAAAGAAGTTCGGACGCAAGGACGGCTGCCTGCGCTGCGATCGCAAGCGCGGGATCGTCCGCCGCTATGGGCTTCACCTCTGCCGGCAGTGCTTCCGCGAGGTCGCGGTCGACCTCGGCTTCCGCAAGTACCAGTAGGAGGGACGATGCAGCAGGATCTTCTGAACGACGCCCTCGTGGCCCTCCGACATGCCGACCTGGACGGGAGGCCGTCGGTCGAGATCGCCCCGACGTCGCGGCTCATCGCCGAGGTGTTGCGGATCTTCCGCGAGCACCACTACATCGAGGAGTTCACGTTCGTGCCCACGGGACGCGGGGGGAAGTACGACGTTCGACTCTCCCGGCGGATCAACTCCTGCGGGGTCATCAAGCCGAGGCTCTCGGTGCCGTACGGCCGGCTCGAGCGCTACGAAGCCCGGTTCCTACCGGCCCAGGACTTCGGCCTGCTCGTCCTTTCGACCAGCCACGGCGTCCTTTCGCACCAAAAGGCCCGGGAACTCAAGATCGGAGGTCGGCTGCTCGCCTATGTCTACTGAATCGGACCGCTCGCGCGAGGTCATCGCGGTGCCCGAGACCGTCTCGTTCGCGATCCGTCCCGGTCAGTTGCTCGCCCGAGGGCCGCTCGGTTCCGTGGAGCGGCCGTTCCCTACGGACGCGATCGCGCTCCGGACGGAGAAGGGCTCGGTGACGCTCGAACTGCAGATCCCCCCCGAGCGCAAGCGATCGCAGGCGCTCTTGAAGGCCTGGGCGGCGCACGTTCGGAACCTCGCGGGCGGATTGACCCGCGGCGTCGAGGCGAGGATGAAGGTCGTGGCGGCCCACTTTCCGATGAAAGTGTCGGTCCGCGGGGAGGAACTGGTCATCGAGAACTTCCTCGGTGAGAAGTTTCCCCGCTCGACCCGCCTGCGGCCCGGCACGAAGGCCGTCGTCGAGGGGGACATCGTGACCCTGAGCGGACACGACGTCGAACAGGTCGGCCAGAGCGCGGCCAACATCGAGCGGGTGACGCACATCCGCGACTACGATCCACGGGTCTTCCAGGACGGCATCTACCTCATCGAGCGGGCGCACCTCAAGGAGGCGAGCTGATGGCGGAGGACGAACCCTCGACGGAAGCCGAGGCCCGGCCGGCGCCGAAGACCCGCTCGCGTCGCAAGGCCGCGGCGGCCGCTCCCGCCCCCACGACCGAACCTGAGAAGGCGGCGCCGGAGCCCGAGACTTTGCGCGCTCCCCGGCGGGGGGCCCTGAACCCCGAGCGCCAGCGCCTCTTGGAGCTGCGGCGCCGCGCCGATGCCGCCCGTCCGATCTTCGGACGGCAGGCCGCGAATCGGTACTGGCGCATCGGCAGGGACGGAAGCTGGCGGCGACCCCGCGGCCTGCAATCGAAGCAGCGCCGCCACTACGGCTACCGAGCCCGGATCGTCCGCATCGGATACCGGTCTCCGGCGCTCGTTCGGGGACTCGCCCCGAACGGTTTTCGCCCGGTGCTCGTTCGCAACGAAGCCGAGCTCGACGCGATCGATGCGCGCACCCAGGCGGCTGTGATCGCTCGGACCGTCGGAACGCGCCGTCGCCTCACGCTCGAAGAGGCGGCCCGCAAGAAAGGCGTCCACATCCTGAACCCGATCGTGAAATCGGAGCGGGAGGAGTGAGACCGGTGCCGGATCTCGCGAACCAGCGTCGACTCGCCGCCGACCTATTGAAGTGCGGGGAGGGGCGGGTCTGGATCGATCCCGCGAGCCAGGAGGAGCTCGCCGACGCGGTCACCCGCGCGGACCTCCGCAGCGCGATCAAGGCCGGTGTCGTGCGACGCAAGCGGGTGCGGGGCACGTCGCGGGTGCGCGCTCGCCAGCACGCGAAGGAGCTCGCGAAGGGTCGTCACGCCGGACCCGGTTCCCGCCGGGGCAGCCCTCTCGCCCGGCTTCCGAAGAAGGACCGCTGGATGCGGCGGATCCGCGCCCAGCGTGCCCTCCTGCGTCAGCTCCGCGACGAGCAGAAGATCCCCAGGGGCGTCTACCGTGAGTTCTACCGGAGGGCCAAGGGCGGCATGTTCCGCAGCCGCGCGCACCTCCTCGTGAACCTTCGTCTCGCCGGCCACCTCAAGGAGGGCACGTGAGCACGGGGCCACGGTACCGCGTGCCGTTCCGGCGGCGGCGACAGGGGAAGACCGACTACCGAGTGCGCCTGCGCTTGCTGAAGTCAGGCCGACCGCGCGCCGTCGTACGCCTCACGGACCGCTGCGTCCGAGTCGCGCTCGTGGCCTACGACCCGAAGGGAGACCGGGTGCTCGCGGCTGCCAGCAGCCGAGAGCTCGGGGCGATCCAGTTCCCCGCATCGAGCCTCGCGTCGACCCCCGCGGCCTACCTCACCGCCTACCTCGCGGGGCTACGCGCCAAGGCCGGGGGCACGACGGGGGCGATCCTGGACGCGGGCCTCCGGCACCCGACCGAAGGGGGCCGGCTGGCCGCCGCCGTGAAGGGGCTTCTCGACGCGGGGATCGAGGTGCCCCACGGGGAGGGCGGGTTCCCGAGCGCGGACCGGCTGAACGGCGCCCATCTCTCGAAGCCGCTCACGACGCCTCTCGAGGCGTACAAACTCGAGGTCCCCCGGCTCGCCCAGCGTCCGTCGGAGGCGGCGGCATGAGCGCGGCCGGACCGGCGGGGCCCCCCGGGGCCGGAGCCCCGGCGTTCGCCGCTCCGCCGCCGTGGATCCCGAAGACCGAGCTCGGCAAACGCGTCGCCGCCGACGAGATCACCACGATGAGCCAGGCCCTCGCGACCGGGCTTCCCCTTCGGGAGCCGCAGATCGTCGACAAGCTCCTCCCCGGGCTGCACGACGAGGTCCTCGACGTGAACATGGTCCAGCGCATGACCGACTCCGGCCGTCGGTTCAAGTTCGCCGTCACCGTCGTCGTCGGCAACGGCGACGGGTTCGTCGGCCTCGGTCGCGCGAAGGGCCGCGAGGTTGGCCCCACGATCCGCCGAGCGATCGACCGAGCCAAGCTCGAGATCGTCGAGGTGCTGCGCGGGTGCGGCAGCTGGGAGTGCGGTTGCGGCCGACCCCATACGTTCCCGTTCCAGGTCCGGGGCCGTGCCGGATCCGTGGTCGTCACGTTCAAGCCCGCTCCGCGGGGCGTCGGCCTCGCGGTCGGCGACGTCGCGAAACCGATCCTCCGTTTTGCCGGAATCACGGACGCCTGGGGGTTCACCGACGGTCACTCGAAGACCACCGTCAACTACGCCCAGGCGGCGTACCACACGCTCGTCGCCCTTTCCGAGCTCAAGGTGCCTCCGGAGGACGCGGCCCGCCTCAAGATCGTCCGCGGGCCGGTCGGAGCTTCGATCTTGCCGCCGAAAGAGGAAGGCGCTCGCCCGGTCCGTGGCGGCCGCGGCGGCCGCCGGCCCGGAGGTCGCGGTCCCCCC
>JASHQN010000063.1 GCA_030039135.1 Thermoplasmata archaeon
GGGCATTCCTCCCGGTTCCGCCGGGGTTGAGGAGCAGCACGGAAGCGACGACTTCGGAAGGCCGTTCGTCCGTTACCTCGCACGTCTCCCCGGCGCAGTTCGCGTTGCGTCCGCGCCGTCGTCCGCCCAAGAATCTCCCGATGCAGTGTTCTTCGACATCATCTACGACGGTATCGTCGGGTTCGAATTCCTGCGGCTGTTCCGAACCACCTTCGACCTGGCGAACTCACGCCTCTTTTTCGCACCCATATCCTGACGATGGCCCCATCTCCGATCTCAAGTCTTCCGAAATCCGAACGAAAGCGGCTACTAGGTCGAGCCGAGGGCGCGTGTCGATGCTATCTTGCGGGGTCCACGGAACGTCCGCCGCGCATGGCCAATCGGACGGACGGGGTCGTCCAGGGCCGCGTCAGTGGAAGGCCCAATTTTTCGAGGAGCCCAATGAATCGGGGGTCGTCGCGAACGGCATCGAAGTGAGCCCAAAAGTAGGACTCGGAGAGGAGCTTGTCTCCGCTTTCAAAGTCACGTACGAGCAAGGCGATGGCCGGCTCCTTCTGGTCCAACGTCAGATAAAGGCCGGCGATGTCGGCGAACGAGACCGGTATCTTCTTCGAGATCGCCTCCATCCTTGCGAGCAGCTGCTGCGCTTCGACGGGCTCGCCGATTTCCGCTCGGAAAACGGCTCGCCAGAACAGCATCCACCGAAGGGCAGGGTCGGTCGTTACGTCGCCGATCAGGCTCAGTTCCTTTCGAAGGGCCTCTGGTCCACCCGTCTGGTACTGTACGGCGCTCAGCAGGAGGTGCGGGAAAGGGTTGCCCGGCATGTGTCGTAGCTCCATCTCGGCGAGGGCGACCGCATCCGACGGATCTCCCATGCGAAGCTTGATGATCGACAGCCAACCGCGACCAAAGAGATCCAGAGGATCGAGTTCGATGGCGGTCCGGAAACTCCCCACGGCCTCGTCGAACCGCTGCAGTCGCCACAGCAGCATTCCGTAGGAGAAGTGAGCGAGAGAATCGCTCGGATTGAGTTCGATCGCCTTCCGAAACTCGGTCTCCGCCCGGATCCAATCCCGGTCGGCATATTGCGCCAGATCGCCGCGCGCGGTGTGCGCGTCGGAGGAAGTGGGGTCGAGCTCGAGCGCCTTCTCGACGAGCTCCCTGGCCCGGGCGTTGCCCTCCGTGCGGGGGATCGCGGGTCCCGAGCCCCCGATCAAGAAATCGGCAAGTCGGGAATACGCCTGGGAAAACCGGGGGTCGAGACGTATGGCTTCTTCGAATGAGCGGATCAACTGGGCCGCTTCTTCGGCGGAATGCAGCCGGGCCTCCTCCCGGTGCCGGCGTAGCGTCCGAATCCCCTGAAGATAGAGCTGGTACGCCCCGAGATTCGTGGTCGGACGCTGGCGAAGTGCCTCTCGTTCGGCCGGCACCAGCCGAACCTTGAGGGTAGCCGCCGTGCGCTCGGCGATGTCCTGCTGGATCGCGAAGATGTCGTCGAGATCCCGATCGTAGGTTTCCGACCAGGTGTGTTCTTGGCTCGCCGCGTCGATCAGCTGGAGCGTGATGCGCAGGCGGTTCCCTGACTTCCGGACGCTCCCCTCGAGGATCGAGGCGACACCGAGCTCCCTCCCGATCTGTGGGACCGGCTTGGAGGTTGCCTTGTACTGGCTGACCGAGGTACGCGCGATAACTCGCAGCCCGCTGATCTGCGAGAGAACCGAGATCAGCTCCTCGGTCAGCCCGTCGGCAAAGTACTCGTCCTTGGCTTCGGGACTGATGTTGGCGAGCGGCAGCACCGCAAGGCGACTCGGCGGAGGGCTCGAAGGCTCCGGCCGAGGGGTCCACCACGGTAGGGTCACCCGATAGAGGTCGATCGGATAGCGCAGGTTCTTGAGCGCCGTGGGAGGTAGCCTCTCTAGCGTGTTCGAGATCTTGTCGTGGACCTGATCGAACACTGCTCCCGATATGCAGATGCCTCCAGGGTCCGCGAGCGGTTCGACTCGTGCCGCGATGTTGACCGCATCCCCGAGGATGTCATCGTCCGCCTCTTCCACATCGCCCACATGAATGCCGATTCGCACGTCCATCGGGACCGCGTGGGCTTGCGAGCGTCGGTCATGGAGACGTCGCTGGATCTCGATGGCGCATTCGGTGGCCCGAAGTGCGCTATCGAACTCGACGAGGAAGCCGTCCCCGGTCGACTTGATCTTTCGGCCCTGGAACGCCTCGAGCACGGGGCGGACCAATTCGGATTGTTCGCCGAGTCGCCGCAACGCCCCGGACTCGTCGGATTCTGCGGCAGCCGAGAACCCCACCGTGTCCGTGAACATGATCGCGGCGAGTCGCCGGTGGGTCACAGACGCGGAATCTGCTCCACGGGTTTAGACATAGCGGAATGAAGCGTGTTCGCCTCGGCCATTGCCGAGCGTTGTCTTCCCAACCGGGCTGGCCATGAGGTGGGCCCAGCTCACGTCTGCGGCTTCACCATCGGATCGACGTGACGATGCACGAATTTCCAGCGTCCGTCCTCGGTTCGAAAAATCGAGGTGGCTCGAAGCTCGAACGCCGTCCCATCCGCGGCGGCGTCCCCCCGGATTCGGCCCCGTACTAGTTCGACGGTGAATGCCATCTCGGGGGTCACATGGCGTTGAAGGGTCTCGAAGCTGATCGTTCCGGATCTGTTGCGTTGCGACATGGAGACGTAGCTCGGCCCGATCACCCCCCACCCCTTCTCGGTCCCGCCCCAAGCTTCGAAAGCGGTGACCGCTTCCGTGCGTGACCAGAGCTCGGCCCACGGTTCCGGATTCCCGTGCATCCATTGTTTGGCCGCGTCACGGCACCGTTCGACGAACTCGTCGAAACTTGGAGAACCCATCGCGGTCACCCGGACGTCGGGCCAGCCCGGCGATGCGCTTAAGGGCATAGCCGACCCGCGGCGACCCCGCGCCCCGGGGTATGGTTTGCCAGCCGACCCGATCAGGTACGGGACGACTTCGACTTCTCGTACCCGGCCTTGATCACGGGGGCATCCGCGCTGAACTCCGTTTCGAGGAACTCCCGAGCGGCAGCCTCCACTTCGTCCGGAGCGAGCGTCTTGGATGTGAATTCGCCGTAGACATCGATTCGGGTCTTCGCGCCTCTCGGCGAATACACATAGACGAACTTGGATCCGGCCAGAACCCCCTCGAGCCACTCCGTAGTCACCGAGATCGGCTCGACCATCGTGATCCGCAGCCGGTCAGGAGCCCACTTTCCCCGGAGGTATCGCTCGGACCCGTACTCGATGGTGATGTCCGAGACCTGCTTGAACTTCGGATTCCGCGTGGTCTTGTGGGCGCTATCGTGTGCTTCCCCTCCGAAGATGTACCTCCAGACGAAATCAATCGGCGCCTCGAACTCACTGCCCTCATCCCTCACATAGACCATGGCGAGTCACCATCCTGCACTGCTCCCAACGGCCGCGAGCTATTTGGGTCAGTAGGCGAAGGAAAGTAGGGCGGTCGTGACCTTGCCTGCACGAAGCCGGACACGCATCCGAGTGCGGCTCAACTTCCTCGCGTATCCGCTGCAATCCAGCCTCGGCGTGCTGGGGCGGAAGTGGGCCCTCCTCATCCTGATGAATATCTCCCTGGGGCGGGCCCAGCGATTCAACGAGCTGCTGCGAAAGTCGCCCGGAATGAGCAAGCGAATCCTCGCGATGCGACTCAGAGAATTGGAAGAAACTGGGTTCATCGTACGTGCGGAACAGCGGCGCGGGTACATTCGTTGGCAGCTCACCGCGAAGGGAACGGACGTACTCCCGGTGCTGCTGACGCTCATCCATTTCGCTTCCAAGTGGCGAAGCCCGGGAGGCTCTTCCGAGGGACCCGCACCAGCCTGGGGGAAGGACTTCGAGGTCGTCATCCACCGAGCGCTGAGTCCGAGGACCGCAAAGGCGCAGCACCTCCGAACGCGACCTCTCCTCGATTCACGGCGATCCGTTCGCCGAGCCGCCGACGAACCGACCTAGCTCTAGGGACGGTTGCACGTGGTTCTGTGGCGCCTCTGTCAAGGCGAATCCTTCTTAAGCAAGAGCCTACGCATTTATGCGCATATGCCGCGCCGGGGGCGGACTACGGCCCGATTTGTACTGCTGTGCCTCGCCGGTCTAGTGCTCGTTGCACTCGTTGCCGCTGCGGTGGGGGCCTGGGCGTCCACTTCTTCGGCCCCGCCTGCTGGATCCGCGGCCCGCCTCACGGCGGCTGCCATTACGGTCGGGAACGCCGCCGCCACCACGTGCGTAGGAATCGACACGTGCACGACGCCGGCGCTCGCTGGCGTCTTGGCAGGCGATGCCCTGGTCGTCATTGTTACTGAACACACGACGAGCGCAGGGGACCCATCGTCGGTCGCCGAAGTGACCTCGGAAGGAAGCAACCCGCTCACGCTCCTTGTCAGCTCCGGCTGCACCGTCCATGGCCATGGCGTGGTCGCGATCTACGGTCTTGCCGACGTTACTGCGCAGGCTTCCGTGACCTTCACCGTCGACTACGCCGCGGACGAGTACTACACCATTCATGCTCTCGACGTACAAGGCGCCGCGGCCTCGCCGTTCGAAACACCGGGCACCCCCGTCTGCTCCACGGCGGCCGGGACCGAGGCGTCGGCCTCGGTGACGACCACCGGCCCGGACGACCTGGCGATTCTCGGTGTGGAGGTCCGCGCCGATGAGGCGATCTCCGCCTCCGGCGGAGACTCTGTGGTCACTCTCGAGGAAATTGGCGGCACCGACTCCGACTCGGGGTCGATGCTGGATGCGCTCGACTCTGGCACCGGTTCGATCACGCTCAACGCGACGTTTGCGAGCGCCCAGTGGGCGGCGGCCGCGATCGCGGTGAAGCCCGCCTCGGCTCCCTCGGGCCTTGTGCCGGGGGTGGTGAGCCCCTCGAGCGCCGGCATCGACGCCTCGCAAGCGATCGAGCTGGTGTCGACAGCGGCAACGGGAGGGTCGGGGTCGTACGCCTACGAGTGGCTGACCGGAGCTGCCACGTGCAGTGCGGGCACGCCGATCGCCGGTGCCACCAGCCTCGCCTACACCACCCCAGCGCTTCCGACCGGGACACACTACTATTGTGTCGAAGTGACGGACACGTCGACCCACGATGTGGCGTACACCAACGTCGCGGTCATTTCGGTAAGCCCGACTCTTTCGGTGAGCGTCAGCCCGAATGCCCCTTCCATCGATAGCGGACAGAGCATCGCGCTGAGCGCGAATCCCTCGGGCGGCACGGGGGCCGACACGTTCGCCTGGTTCGGGGGAATGACCTGTACCGGGACGGTCCTTTCGACGAGCGAGTCGTACACCACCCCGGCCCTGGTCTCTACCGCCACATACTGCGCCGCGGTCAACGATAGCGCCTACAGCCCCGTCACGGCGACCGCCACCGACACCGTCACGGTGAGCGGCTCGCCCCTCTCGGTCACGATCACCCCGAGGTCGCCTGCGATCGACTACGGTCAAACAGTCAGCTTGACCGCGAACCCATCCGGAGGAACCGGGGCGGACAGGTACGCGTGGTACCCAGGGACGGGGTGCACGGGCACAATTGTCGCGACGACTCAGGCGTTCACGACGCCGGCGTTGTTCACGGGAGCCACCTATTGTGTGGCGGTCACGGACAGTGCGTACGAGCCGACGACCGCGCTCGCCACCGATACGGTCGCGACGAGCTCCTCTCCGCTCTCAGTCTCGATCAACCCCAACTCTCCCAGCATCGACAGCGGTCAGACGGTCACTCTGACCGCGCAATCTTTCGGCGGTACCGGTGCCGACTCTTACGCTTGGTACTCGGGCACAGTGTGTTCCGGCGCCGTGCTCGCCCGCACGCCGGTCTACACCACCTCCGCGCTGACGGCCAACGCGACCTACTGCGTCGCGTCCACCGATAGCGCGTTCCAGCCGGTGACCGCCACGGCGACCGACACGATCTCGACCAGCTCGAGTCCGCTTTCCGTTGCGATCACTCCGGACTCCCCCTCGATCGCGACGGGTCAATCGGTTCAGCTGACGGCGCGGCCCTCCGGCGGTACCGGGGCGGACACCTACGCTTGGTATGCCGGGGTCTCGTGCACGGGAAAAGTCCTGGGGACGAACCAAACCTACTCGACGCCCGCCCTGACGGCCGGCACCAGCTACTGTGTCGTAGTGACGGACAGCGCCTATCAGCCCGTTAGCTCGAGCGCAACCGCCAAGGTGACGGTTTCCGCCTCGACGAGCACCGGGCAAGGTTCGAGCTTCCTAGGGGCACTCTCCTCCTACTGGTGGCTCCTCCTGGCGCTCCTCGCGGCGATCATACTGATCCTTCTCGTCGCCACCCGCCGCCGGCGCAGACGGGAGGAACCGGAGTCTCCGCCTTCA
>JASHQN010000064.1 GCA_030039135.1 Thermoplasmata archaeon
GGAGAGAGGGTCTGCCGGCTGCTCTCGAACTCCGCGATCGTCGGATCGGGGACGATAGTGAGGCTCACCGAGCGGTTCGCGGAGCCCTGGTCGGAGTCAGTCACGGTGAGGTTAACGAGCACCGTGGCGGCGTCGAGCGTCGGGCAGGAGACGGTCGCCGCATCGACCCCGACGCATCCGGCCGGGAGTCCGGCCCAGTCGTACGCGACGTCCCCGGAGCCCCCGGTAACGTTCCCTGCAGTGAATCGTACGGCCTGCCCCACGTCGGCGCTGCCGGGCGTGGCCACGAGCTCGCCGATCGCGAGATCCGGATAGGCGACGAACGCGACCGTCCGCTCCGCCGTTCCGCCGTCGGTGTCGGTCACGGTCAGCGTCACGTTCCACCGGCCCGCGGCGGAGGGGGCGCACGAGAGCGAGCTCTCGTTCCGGGACGCACATCCCGGCGGGAGGGCCGACCACGCGTAGCGGTAGGAGCCCGTCCCACCGGAAACGCCGGTCGCGGTGAAGATCGTCGAGCCTCCGAGGTCAACCGTGGCGGGGGAGGCCACGAGGCTGTCTACCGACGGTCCGACGAGCACCGCGTAGTCCAGCACGGGACTCTCGGCCGTGAAGTTGTTGGCATCGACGACGGTGACGCCGATGTCGTAGACGCCCGGCGTCGACGGAGTGCAGGTCACGGTACCGGTGCTCGTTCCTGCGCACGGGGTGGGAAGTCCGCCCCATACGTACGAGTACGGCACCCGCCCGCCCGAAGGACTCGCCGTGAACGTCACGTTCGCCCCGGTCTCGATCGAGGTAGGGTCGGCCATCGGAGATCCCACGGTAGGATCGCTGGCTACGGTATACGAGATCGTCGGGCTGACGGAGGAGGCGCCCTCCGAGTCGGTGATGGTGACATTGATCCGGTAGGTGGTCGCGACCGCGGGGTCGCACTCGAGGGTCGGCGAGTCAGAGCTCGAGCAGCCGAGCCCGGTAGGGGTCACGTGCCAGGCGAACCCGTCGCCGCCCGAGCCCGCGCTGAGAACGCTCGTGTTGAATGTGACGCTCTGGCCGACGTCCGCGCCCCCGGGGGTCGCGGCGGGAGCGCTGACCGCCGGGGCGCAGCCCGCGGACACGGAAACGCTCAGCGTGCCCCCAGCCGGAACATCGCAGAGTCCGAGGTCAGCGGAGTTCCCGGTCCAGTTCACCCAAACCTCGTAGTCACCCGGGTGGAGAGTGAGGTTGGCCCAATCTCCGACGAAGCTCCAGGCGTCCCGAGGGATCGCGATCGTTCCGCTCGCGACCCCGGAGGCCTTGACGGATAGCACCCCGACCTCGGCCTGATCGTACGCCGCCTCGGGGATCGCGTCCGTCGACGTTCCGTTCAGCTGCCTCGTGTACGGCAGGCCGGCGGCGTCGTGCGTCGGGATCGACTCGACGTCGCTGATCGTCTCCGCGGTGTTGGAACCGAAGTTCCAGGCTGACGGCGGAGCCTCGAAGTTGTGGCCGTTCCAGTACTCGAGCTCCGTGCTGGCGTTGGTGCCGGCGCGGGCCTCGGTGGACGACCCACCCCCCGGTCCTCCGAGGATGAACTCTGCATCATAGAAGATTCCCGCCGGGTTGTACTGCGTGCCGTCGACGCGGAAGTTGTTGTCGGCCGAATACTGGGTCGCCCACGGCCACACGACGTTGTCGTACGTCACGTAGCCCGACGTGCCGTCGTCGAAGTATTCGAACGCGACTTCTGGGACGTTTCCGGAGGACAGGTACGACCGGACGAGGAGCGACAGCGTGCCTGGGGAGCCGGTGTAGATGTACGACCCGGGGTGGCCGTAGGCGGTGACGGCATAGTACCCTTCGCAGCCCTCGTACGAATAGACGGTCCCGTTGCCCTGCACCGCCGAGTTCGAAAGGCACATGCTCCGGCTGCTCAGGTTCCAGATGTTGTTCTCGAACCAGAGGAACCCAGTGGAACTGTTCAGGAAGGCGACATCCTGGATCCAGTAGGCATACGTCACGCCCTCATCGACGAACTGCAGCACGACGTTGAGCTGGTTCGTGAACGAGCTGTCCCCGTCCTTCGAGATGTTCATCCTCTGCCAGGAGAAGGTGCCGAGGAATTCGGTGGTGGTGTAGGTGTAGCCCGAGCCTCCCGTGCCCACGCCGAAGTCGGCGATCCCCATGGGGGCGGGCTCAGAGGAGTAGATCGCGTTCGGGTCGACGGTGCTCGGAGAGGGTTCCCCGGTCATCGGGAGTCGGGCCGGCGGCATCGCCACCGGTCCGTGAGCGGTGCTCGATCCGGAGGCCTCCGGGGCGTGGGCCATGGCCTGCGGCGGGGACCCCGCGGCCGTGAGGGTCAGCGGGGCCGCGGGCAGGGCGAGCCCGATCAAGAGAAGCGAGAGCGCGAGGACGCTACTCGTCGGCCGGTGACGTCTTCGACCCGGTGATCGAGCGATGCGCATAAGTACGTACTATGCCGAGGCGCTGAACCGGGCTATATGGCTTTCCGAGACCCGCGCCGGTCGCGCCCTGCGGTTCGGAGGGACCTCGATCCTCGGACGCGTAGCTCCGCCAGGAGCGCGGGCGCGGAACCCTCCCCGCCGGTACCTCTAGACCGGCGGCCAGCAAGTACAAATCCGTGGCCCGGCTGCGCCGCGTAGGAAGCGTCGCCGTGCCGGGCCTTCGAACGTCCGCGAACCATCTCCGCCCACCCGCCGCGATCGCCGTCCTCGGGGGCGGCAACATGGGAAGCGGCATCGCCCAGGCGTGTGCTCAGGCAGGCTTCCACCTCAGGGTGCGCGACGTCGATGCGCCGGCGCTCGCCCGGGGCCGCGCCCTCATCGAGAAAATGCTCGCCGGCGCGGTCGAGCGTCGCAAGCTCACGCCGGCCCGGCGCGACGAGGTGCTGGCCCGGATCGAGTTCACCACGGATCTTACCGAGGCGGTCCGCGGCACTGCGCTCGTGATTGAGGCCGTCTTCGAGGACGAAGCGGTGAAGCGCGACCTCTTTCGGGAGCTCGCGCCCCTCGTGGGCCCCGAGACGCTCGTCGCGACGAACACCTCCTCGCTCTCCGTGACCGGGCTTGCCGAAGGATTCCCGAACCCTGGCCGCTTCGCCGGTCTCCACTTCTTCTTCCCGGCCGCGATCAACAAGCTGGTCGAGATCGTCGGCGGGGCGAGGACCGACCCGTCGACGCTCTCGGAGCTCGAACGCTTCTCCTACCTCGTTCGGAAGATCCCGATCACGACCGCCGACCGTGCGGGCTTCTGCGTGAACCGGTACTTCGTGCCCTATCTCAACGAAGCCGCGCGGCTGGCGGAGGAGAGCGCGGCGAGCCTGGCCACGATCGAGGAGGTGGGCCGAGAGCTGTTCGGCGCGACCCTCGGCCCGTTCGAACTGATGAACGTCACGGGCATCCCGATCGCGTTCCACGCCGAGACGTCGCTCTACCGCGCCTTCGGTCCCGCCTACGCGCCGGCCCCGCGGCTCGAGGAGCAGTTTCGGAGCGGTAAGCCGTGGCCGTGGAAGGAGACCGAGGTCGAGCCCGAGAAGAAGCCCGTGGTCCGGGCCCGGTTCCTGGGGCTCACCTTCGGGATCGCGACGCGGCTGGTCGAGGAGGGGGTCGCGACGGCCGAGGCCACAGATCGGGGCGCGGTCGTGGGGCTCCGGCGGAAGTGGGGACCCTTCGCTCAGCTGTCCGGCCTCGGCCTGGGAGAGGGTCTCGGGCTGGTCGAGGCGTACGCCCGGAACTGGCCCGGCAACTTCCCCGTGGCGCAAACCCTCCGGGATCGTGCGGCCCGGGGCGAACGCACGTGGCCTCTCTCCCTCGTACGCGTCGAACGCTCCGGACCGGTCGCGTGGGTGCTGCTCGACCGCCCCGAGGTCCTGAACGCCCTCAACAGCGAGCTACTGCGCCAGATCGATGCGACGTTCCGGGACCTCGAGACGGACCCGGGGCTAAGGGCTGTGATCCTCGCGGGATCGTCCCCCGTGTTCGCGGCGGGCGCCGACATCGAGGAGATGTCGCGGAAATCCCTTCCGGAGGGGATCGAGTTCGGGTTCCTCGGACAGCGTGCCGCGGACCGCATCGAGCGCTTCCCGGCGCCGGTGATAGCGCTCGTCGAGGGCTACGCGCTCGGCGGGGGCCTCGAGCTCGCTCTCGCGGCGGACTTCGTCGTCGCGGCGGAGGGAGCGCAGCTCGGTCTGCCGGAGGTCACCCTCGGGATCCACCCCGGCATGGGAGGGGCGACCCGTCTCACTCGGCTCATCGGGCGGGCTCGGACGAAGATGCTGGTCTACACGGGCGCCCGCGTCTCGGCGGAAGAGGCGTTCCGACTCGGCGTGGTCGCCCGCGTCCTCCCGGCCGACAGCGCCCGGGACGACGTCGCGGCGATCGCCGGCGCGATCGCGGCCAACGCCCCCCTTGCGGTGCGCTGGGTGAAGCAGGTCATCGACCGTGGCCTCGACGCGTCGACCGCGAGCGCTCTGCACCTAGAAGCCGCGTCCGCGGGCCATACGTTCGGGACGGACGATCGCTCCGAGGGGATGAAGGCGTTCCTCGAGCGCCGGAAACCCGACTTCCGGGGAAAGTAACCCCGAGTTACGGGGTCCGACCTCGGGAACCGCGCGGAAGTCGCCGCTAGCCCTCGGCCTCGAGGAAAGCGCGGTAGCCTTCGGCGTTCAAGAGTTGGCCGGCGGCGAGAGGCCCCGACAGCCGTATCCGGAAGATCCAACCCTTGCCGTACGGGTCCTGGTTGATCAGCTCGGGGTGGGCCTTGAGTTCGGCGTTGACCTCGGTGACCGTCCCCGGCCCGGGCGCGTAGACGTCCGCGACGGTCTTCACCGATTCCAGGACGAGGACCGACGCCCCCGCTGCGACGCTCTTGCCCGGCGCGGACAGATCGACGTAGACGATGTCGGTCAACTGCGACTGAGCGTGATCGGTGATGCCGACCGTCGCGACGTCGCCCTCCGTTCGGACCCACTCGTGGCTCTTGGTGTACTGCCGGTCGTCCGGCACGTTCTCCCCGCTCATGTCCCTGCCTCCCATGCGGCCGCGTACTCCCGCTGCTCCGCCGTCGGTTCGTCGACCCGCGCTCCCATCGAGGGCAACGCGGCGATCGCGACCGCCTGGTCGAGATGCCGCGGGACCGGGTGGACCCGGGGCGCCAGCGACCGGCCGTTCTTCGCCAGGTGCTCAGCGCTCAGCGCCTGCAGCGCGAAGGAGAGATCCATCACCTCGACCGGGTGGCCCTGACCCGCGGCGAGGTTGATGAGCCGGCCCTCACCGAGGAGGAACGCGCGCCGGCCGTCGGCGAAACGGTACTCCTCGACGTTCCGTCGCACCGGACGGTGCGAGACTGCGAGTCCCTCGAGGTCCGTCCGGGACACTTCGACGTCGAAGTGCCCGGCGTTGGCGAGAAGGCAGCCGTCCTTCAGCACCCGGAAGTGCTCGTCCCGCACGACGCGCGTGGAGCCTGTGACCGTCACGATCAGGTCGGCCTCGCGGGCGGCATCGAGCATCGGCATGACCCGGAACCCGTCGAATCGGGCTTCGAGCGCCCGCACCGGATCGACCTCGGTGACCACGACATCGGCGCCCAGGCCCCGCAGCCGCGCCGCGACGCCCTTTCCGCACCACCCGTATCCGGCCACCACGGCGACCCTTCCGGCGATCAGGAGGTTCGTCGCCGAGAGGACCCCATCGATCGTGGACTGGCCGGTCCCGTAGCGATTGTCGAACAGGTGCTTCATGTCCGCGTCGTTCACGTCGATCGCCGGAAAGAGGAGCTTACCGGACCGCTCGAGCGCCTTGAGTCGGACCACCCCCGTCGTCGTCTCTTCCGTCGACCCGCGGATCCGGCCCCGCTCGCCGCGTTCCGAATGGACCAGGGCGACCAGGTCGGCCCCGTCGTCGACGATCACGTCCGGGTCGGCGTCGAGCATCCGGCGGATCCCCTCCCGATACTCCGCGACCGTCTCACCCCTTCTGGCAAGCGTCTCGATGCCCGCCTCCCCGAGCGCCGCGACGGCGTCGTCGTCGGTCGAGAGCGGATTGCCCGCGGCGAGGTGGACCTCGGCTCCCCCCGCTGCGAGGGCGAGAGCAAGGACCGCGGTCTTCGATTCCACGTGGAGCACCGCGGAGACCGTCAGGCCCTGGAACGGCTTCTCCGACTCGAACCGACGCCGGATCCCCTCAAGGATCGGCATGTGCGAGCGCGCCCAGTCGACCTTCTGGCGCCCCGCGTCCAGGTCTCCCGGCGAGCCCACGGGCGTCCGGAACGGCCTCGCCCTTAAAGGCTACCGGCCGCCCGGCCCTGGCCCGGGGACCCGGTGAACCGCCGCGTGCTACTGAGTGACGGCCCCGCAGAAGGGGCACACCAGGTACTCGGCCGGGATCTCCTTGCCACAATTGGGGCAGGCCTTGAGCGAGCCCGCCGCCGCCGCAGGTACCGGTGCGGGGCCGGGAGGGGGCT
>JASHQN010000065.1 GCA_030039135.1 Thermoplasmata archaeon
GTCCCCGCCGGCGGGCGAGCCCGCTCAGCTCGCCGCGCCACGCTCCGGCGGCTCCTTCGACCCGAGGGCGCTCTTCAGCCGCTCGAAGTCGAGCGCGATGTCCGGCCGCAGCGAGGGAAGACCCTGGCGGTCGAGCTCGGCCACCCGACGCCGCGCGCTCGCGCGGTCGCCACGGGCGTACGAGAGCTGGGCGAGGCGCAGAACGACGTCGACCTCGTCCGCCGGAGCCTTGAGCTCCCGGACCAGCCGGTAGGCGTCCAGCAGATCGGCTTCCGCCCGGTCGTAATCGCCCTGATCGAGGCCGATCTTCCCCTGGACGATCATCGATTGCACGAGGCCGAACCGATCGCCGATCCGCTCGAGGATCTCGCGGGAATGCTGGTTGCGCTCGGTCGCCTCGTCGAGGCGGCCCGCCTCGCGCAGGATGTCGGCGACGTTGAACAGCGCCCAGCCGACGCGGCGGACATCGTGCGACTTCTCCGCGAGCCGGATCGCCTCCTCGAACTCCGCGATCGATTCGGAGTAGCGGGGCGTGATCGACGCACTGCTCGCGATGAGGACGCCGAGGAAGAGGTGGGCGTGCGCGGCCTCCCGGGTGTCGCCGAGCCGCTCCAGCGTCCGGGCGCCCTCGCGCGCCTCGGCGAACGCGCCCTCCGAGCGGCCCATCATCGCGAGCACGTTGGCCCTCCAGATGCGCGCCGCCGCGGTCGTCCGCTCGTCCCCGGCCTCCCCGGCGAGCCGCTGGAGCTCGTCGTGCTCGCGCAGCGCCTCGTCGTAGCGACCCATGTAGTAGAGCGCCTCACCCAGGAGGCGGCGGCCGACCATCTGGGCGCGAGCGTGCCCGGCGAGGTCGACCGAGTCGAGGACGGTGCGCGCGGTCTTCTCGGCCTCGCGCCATTCCCCCTGGTCGGTGAGGATCCGTGCGAGGTAGAGGTCGAGGAGCGCGAGGACGTGGGGCGAGAGGCGGCGGCGCAGCCCGCGGCGCGCGCGGTGCTCGCGCAGGAGGGTCTCGGCCTGCTTGAGCTCCCCGGCGTGGTCGATCTCGCGCGCGAGCTCGATGACGACCTCCGTCTCGCCGTCCCAGTCGTCCGGGCGGAGGCGCCGGTGGCACTCCAGCACCCGCTCGAGATGCGCGCGGGCGACCTCGGGCGAGAACGAGCGGATCGCGATCTCGGCCGCCTCGCGGTTGTACTGGATCGATTTCTCGTCGACCTTGCCGAGGTAGAAGTGGCGGGCGAGCGCGTAGATCGTGGAGAGGTCGGCGGTCCCCCCGGCCTCGATCGCCTCCGCGGAGTGGCGGTGCAGCAGCCGACGGCGGCTCTCGGTGAGGCGACCGTAGACCTCCGACCGAAGCCGGTCGTCGGGGAACGCCAGGAGCTCCCCCGGCCGCTCGACGAGGAGCCCGCGGCCGACCAGGCGGTCGAGCGCCTCGGTCAGGCGTTCCTCCTCCTCCCGGCTCGCGCGCAGGAGGACCGAGAAGGGGAACTCCGAGCCGAGGACCGCGGCGACCGAGAGCGCCCGCTGCTCGTCATCGTCGAGCGGCGTCGTCCCCGCGCCCGGGCCGGCTCCGCCACCGGACCAGGACTCCCGCGGTCCCAGAAGGCGGCGCTCGAACTGCTCGAGGAGGAGCGGGTTGCCGCCGGTCTCGGAGTGACGGCGTGCGACCTCCTCCGCCGAGAACTCGCGGCCGGGCTCGCGCAACCTGAGGAAGTCGGCGACCTCGCTCGACGTGAGCGGCCGGACGGCGATCCGGCCGGCATGGGTCGCGGCTTCGAGCCCCTCGAGGCGCACCCGCCGGGCCTCGGCGAGGCCGGGGTACGGCCTCGAGGTCGCGAGGATCCAGAGGGGGCGATTCTGCAGCTGACGGGCGAGCTGCTCGATCGCGTCGAGGGACGGATCGTCGGCCCGGTGGAGGTCCTCGAGGACGAGCACCGTCGGTCCGCGTCGCGTGAACGCGAGGAACTGCTCCGCGATACCGGTCCAGAGCGGGTCCCGGATCGCGTCGCCGCGCTCGTCGGCTTCCCCCAGTGCGTCGAGGAGCTGCTCTTCGATGCGGACGGGCGAGGCGAGCGCGCCGTCGTCGAGGCGCGGGGCGAACCCGATGAGGAACCCCTCCGGTCCGGGTGCGCTCGGCACGGTGGGGGCGGAGGCCTCCCCGAGCTCTCGGCCGCTCTCGAGGGCGGACCGGATCAGGGCGAACGGCGGTGGAGCGTCGAGTGGCGGGGCCCGGCCCTCCAGGACCCGGATCGAGTGGGCGCGAAGGTCCCGGACGAGCTCGCCGACGAGGAACGACTTCCCGACGCCGGTCTCGCCGATCAGGAACGTGACCCCGCCGTGGCCGGCGCGCGCGTCCTCGGAGCGACGATGGAGGGCCTCCACGGCCTCCAACCGCCCGACGAACGGTCGGGCGTTCCCGGCTTCGGCCGCCATCGCCCTCGTTCGTATGGGTCGAACAGACTATTTACGGTCGCGTGCGGGCGCCGGGACGAACGGAAGGTCGACGACGCGGGCGGGTACCTCCCGGCCCCGGATCTCGAGGGTGACCTCGGTGCCCGGGACCGCGAGCGCGCGGGGCAGGTAGGCGAGCGCGATCCCGTGGCCGAGCAGTGGGGACATCCCGCCGCTCGTGAGCTCGGTCACGGCCTTGCCGTTCGCGCGCACGGGGGTCCCGTGCCGTGGGATCGCCCCCGGGGTCTCGACCAAGAGCCCGACGAGGCGCTGGGCCGGTCCCTCGGCGCGCTCCTTCTCGAGCGCCTCGCGCCCGACGAACGGGTGATCGAACTCGACGAACCGGTCTTGGCCGGCCTCGATCGGGGTCCGATCGCGATGGAACTCCTGGCCCGAGAGGAGGAAACCCTTCTCGAGTCGGAGGGTGTCGCGCGCCCCGAGGCCGCACGGAACGGCGCCGGCGCCGACGAGGCGCTCGGCGAGCGGGTCGGCGCGCTCGCCGCGGACCAAGAGCTCGTAGCCGAGCTCCCCCGTGTAGCCGGTTCGGCTGACGAAGATCCCCGCATCGAGGTCCGCCGGGATCGCGAGCCCGATCCGCCCGGACCGGTCGTTCGCGGCTCCGTCCGCCGGGTAGCGCCGCGCGTGGTAGAACTTGAGCTCGGCGAGGTCCCAGCCGAACGTGCGCTCGAGGAGGCCGCGCGAGCCCGGTCCCTGGACGGCGAGGAGGGCGAGCCGGGGGTTCCAACGGGTGATCTCGGTGTCCGGGCCGCGATGCTGACGCAGGATCTCCTCGATCTCGTCGGCCCGGGACGCGTTCGGGACGACCAGGTAGGACCGCGCGAGCTCGTCACCGGTGTCGATCCGGCCGATCAGGAGGTCGTCCACGATCCGTCCCAACGACTCGAGGAAGAACGTGTAGCGGACCTGCGACGGGGTGAGCCGTTCGACGTTCGCGGTCGTTCGGCGGGAGAGGAGGGTGGCGGCATGGCCGCCGTCCACGCTGAGCAGGCCCATGTGGGAGACGTCGAAGAGCCCGGTCCCCGTCCGCACCGCGCGATGCTCGGCGAGGATGCTCGTGTAGTAGAGCGGCATCTCCCAGCCGGCGAAGGGGACAAGATGGGCTCCGTGACGTCGGTGGAACTCGTAGAGCGCGGTCCGGCGCAACGGGGGAGAGGGCGCGCCGGGAGCGCTCACGAGACGATCTCCTTGAGCCGCCCGTCCGCGAGGGCCCGCCGGATCTCGAGGGCGATCCGCCGGCCCGAGCTCATCGGCCCGCGGTAGAGCGCGTTCCCGTACGGATGGCCGAGCCCGAGGTGGATGTTCGTTCCCCCGCCGATGCGCGCCGCAACGTCGAAGACGATCGGCGATCCGTTCCGATCGAGGCACGTCTGCAGGCAGAACGCCCCCAGGATCCCCGGCGGGTAGCGCGTGCGGCTCGCGTCCACGAACCGCTCGCCGAGGCGGAAGATCTCTTCCAGGATCGACTCCCGCACCGTGAGCGTCCCGTGGCCGACGACGAGGTAGTCGGGGATCCGGTCGGCCGTGGGGAGCGCGAGCTGCTGCTCGGCGGGCAGCCGCACGAGTCCGTCGAGGTTGCTCTCGCGGCGCTCGTCGACCCCGAGCAATTCGAGCCCCTCCGCCCGGGGGACGAGCGGGGAGAAGAAGAAGTTGAAGTTGAAGACCGGGCCGAGGACGTACTCCTCGATCCGAGCGTGGGCGAGGTCGTCCGAAGTGATCGTCCCCCGAGCGATCAGGGCATCGCGCTTGGCCCGGAACTCCTCGGGGCTCGCGGCGGTGAAGAACCCTCGCTCGAGCCGTCGGGCCGCATGCGGGAGCTTCACGATCACGAGACGGTCGATCGCGTCGGGCCCGGGGATCGCTCGGGGGGTCGGGATCCCCGCGGACTCGAGCAGCGCGTAGTAGTTGTCCCGCTCTGTGCGCTCTTCGATCCGCAGCATCGACCGGGATCCGACGACCGGCACACGGAACTCCTCCTCGACCGTGACGAGCGGCACGTAGGAGCTGAAGGCCCGGTTCGGGACGAGGAGGACCCCGCGACCCCGCAGTCGCTCCTGCGAGGCGCCGTCCGCGAGATCCGCGAACTTCGCGTACTCCCAGACCTCGTCGACGCACCCGCGGCGGCGCGCTCCGTCCGGGCCGCGCAGGGTGCGGAAGTAGCGGGCGTACGTCGCCTCGCGGCCCCGCTGCGCGAGGACGACGTTGGCGAGCCCCTCGGTAGCCGCCCCGTCGGCGATGTCGATCGCCGAATGCGAGCCGACCGCCCCGACCACCGCGGGGGTCGGGTACGAGGAGACGAGCCGCTCGATCTCCGCTCGAGCGATCGGCATGGGCCGGGGCACTCTCAGAGGAGCTTAAGGGCGCGTACGATGCGCTCGGCCGAGAGGGGGAGCTCGGTGACGTGGGCCCCGGTCGCCTCCCGTACGGCCACCGCGATCGTCGCCGGAACGGGGATGATCGGCGGCTCTCCGAGCCCCTTCGCACCGAACGGGCCGGCACCCGGGTACCCCTCGATGAGCGTCACCTCGGGCACCGGCACCTCGCCCAGCGTCGGGATCCGGTAGTCGAGGAGACCCGGGTTCTCGAGCCGACCTTCCTCCGACCATATCGCTTCCTCGGTGAGCGCGGTGCCGAGACCCATCGCGATCGCTCCTTCCACCTGGGCCCTCGCGGTCTCTCGGTCGATCACGACCCCGACGTCCTGGAACGCCGCGTAGCGCGTCACCGTCACCGAACCCGTGTCGCGGTCAACGGCGACCTGCGCGACGTGGGCGGACCCGGTGAAGTCGGTGAACGGGTAGAAGGCGCCCTCCACCACCCGACTCTCGTCGATCGATCCGGTGCGGGCGTAATGCTGGCCGGTGGCGACGAGCCCGGACTCTCGCTCCTCGGGCCGCAGGAGCTCGCGGATCGGGCGGCGGACGGTCCCGGTGATCGCGACGATCTCGCCGCCGTCGACACCCAAATGGACCGGCTCGGTAGCTCGGAGGCGTTCGGCGAGCGTGCGGCGGACGGACGCGGTGGCCTCCACGATCGCTCGGCCGAGCGCTCCGACGGTCCGGCTGCCGTAGACGCCGGAGTCGAACGGCGCGCGGGACGTGTCCCCGTAGTCGATCGAGATCCGTTCGGGCGGGAGGCCGGTGGCGCGCGCGGCGACCGCCGCGAGGCCCGCCAGGACGCTGCCGCTGCCGATCTCCCGCTCCCCTTGGACGACGCGGAGCTCGGTCGGAGCGAGCTCCAGTCGGACCTCGCCACCGGCGCCGGTGTTGGTCGACCAGAACCCGAGCGCGATCCCCACACCCTCGCCCGGTCCGATCTCCGCCCGCCACCGCCGGGCGAGTTCCCCGGCGGCATCGAGGGCCGCACGAAGGCCGAACGGGCCCACGCGCTGCCCGAGCGGGGTCTCGTCGCCGTCCCTCCACACATGGGCTGCCCGAAACGCCCACGGATCGACCTCGATCGCCCGGGCGACCTCGTCGAGGTGGGACTCGAGCGCGAAGGCGCACTGGGGGGCGAACGGCGCTCGGTGCGGCCCGAACGGGGGCTTGTTCGTCCGGATCCCATAGCCCTCGACCTCGAACGCGGGGGTTCGGTACGGGCCGAGGAGGAAGTTGATCGCGTAGCCGGTCGCGAAGTCTCGTCCGGGGAGCGACGAGCCGCCGTCGAGCAGCAGGCGCACCCTCCGCGCGGCGAGCCGGCCCTCCTTCACGGCGGTGGAGAACCGGATGACGGCGGGCAGCGTCGTGCGGCCTAGCTCGAACTCCTCGCGGTAGGAGAGCGCGAGCCGCACCGGCCGGCCGGACGCGCGGGCGAGGAGGAGCGCGTACGGTTCGACGAGCGACGCACCCTTGCCGCCGAAGCCGCCGCCGACCCACGTCCCCTCGACCACGAGCGACGACTCGGGGATCCCGAGCAGCGAGGCGACGTCCTCGCGCACGCCGAACGGGCTCTGGGTGGAGGTCCGCACCCGCCAGACCCCGTCCTCGACGGACGCGAGGCACGCGTGGGGCTCGAGCGCGACCTGGTGGACGCCCGCGGTCCGGTACGTCTCTTCGACCACACGGTCCGCCGTGCGGAACGCTCCTTCGACGTCCCCGTGCTTCGCGTGGACGTACGCGAGCACGTTCGGCGAACGACGCGCGTCGGGGCCCGGCCACTCGGGAAACAACGACTCGAGGTCGACGAGCGCAGGCTCCGCATCGACCACGACGCGCACCGCGGCGGCGGCCCGTCGGGCACCGGCCCAGGTGGGCGCGGCGACTGCGGCGAGCGGCTGGCGGCAGTACGCGATCTCCTCCGTGGGGAAGATCGCGCGATCCGGCTCTCCCCTCGACGGGGGAAGCAGCGAGGGGAGGTCGTCCGGACCGATCGCGACGACGCCGGGGAGGTCGTGAGCGGGCTCAAGGTCGAGCGATCGGAGGCGCCCGCGGGCGACCGGAGCGGTGACGAGCGCCCCCCAGAGCATTCCCGGCGCGTCGAGGTCCATTCCGTACGCGGCCTTTCCCGCGAGCTTGACGGCGGCGTCCGGACGGACGGACGGTCTCACGGTCCGGGCTCCCGCATCTCGGCCACCGCTCGGACGATCGATGCGTAGCCCGTGCACCGGCACAGGTTCCCGTCGAGTCCGCGGAGGAACTGGTCGATCGGGGCCGAACGCCCGATCTCCTTGAGGAGACCACCCAGGGTCATCACGAACCCGGGAGTGCAGTAACCGCACTGCAGCGCCCCGACCTTCTCGAAGGCGGCGCGCACGCGAGCCAGATCCGGGTCGGAGGCGCTCCCCTCGATCGTCGTGACGGCCGTCCCCTCGACCTCGCGCGTCAGCGCAAGACACGCGAGGATGCTCCGGCCGTCGACGAGCACGGTGCACGCGCCGCACCCACCCGTCCGGCACCCTTCCTTGGTCCCCTTGAGATCGAGCCGCCAGCGCAGCGTGTCGAGAAGGCGCTCGTCGTCGGGAACGTCGGGGATCGTCGCCGGCCGGCCGTTCAGCCGAAGCTCGATCGGCCGGCTCATCCGGCGGCGCCTCCGCCCAGCGCCGAGCGGACGGCGCGCTCGAGGAGCACGCCGACCAGCTGGCGTCGGTACTCTTCGGAGGCCCGCCGGTCCGCGACGAGTGCGACCGCCCGGCTGGCCCGCGCTCGCGCCGTGTGCAGCTCGGAAGATCCCGGGCGCTCCCCGCCGAGCGCCGCCGCGACCTCGGGCAGGAGGACCGATCGGGGAGGGATGCCACCGACCGCGACGCGCCAGGTCTTCCGGTCGGGCGACCAGGCGACCGCGATCGCGAGCTGGGAGATGTCGTGCACGCGGCGGACCCGCTGCCAGAGGTAGGCCGACGGGCGGGGCTCGGGAAAGCGGATGGCCCGGATCAGCTCGTCCGGGGCGATCGCGGTGCGACGAGAGGCGACGAGGAACCGGTCGACGGACAGCGATCGGGATCCGGTCGGTCCGACGAGCTCGACCTCGGCGTCCAGGACGAGGAGCACCGGGATGAGGTCGGACGCCGGGGCCGCCCGAGCGAGGTTCCCCCCGAGCGTGGCGCTGTGGCGCAGCGCGACGGACCCGACCGCCCGCACCGCCTGGGCGAGCGCGGGATAGCGTCGGGCGACCTCGGGCTCCTTCTCGAGCGACCGGAGGGCGAGTGTGCTCCCGACCGTCAGCGAACCCTCGACCCAATCGAGCGTGCGCCAGGGAAGCCGGCGGAGCGAGATCACTTGGGAAGGGGCCGCGCGGCCGTCGTCGATATCGAGGAGGAGATCGGTGCCGCCGGCGAGCACGACCCGGCGCGCCGGCTCGATCGCCCGGAGCGTGGCGATCGCGGCGTCCACGGTCGCGGGCGTCAGCAGCTCGAACGACGCCACGGGAGCCGAGCGACGCGTGGCGCCATATCGTTTCGCGACGCGTTCGACCGGCGCCAACCCTTTCGCTTTATCTCTTGGGAAGGTTTTGGCACTCCCGCGGCATGCCGTTTGAACTCTCGTTGCGTTACAGCACGCCGCTGACGCCGATCGCCGATGTCGAGGAGGTCCTGCGCGAGTTCCTCCGCCTCATCGGCTACCTCCCAGAGGGAGAGGACGGGCGGGGCTCCGAGGGCCCGATCGCCCAGAGCCTGGCGTACCGGCTCGTGCGGGACTGCTTCCTCAAGGACCCGTCCCGGGCGTGGTACGTGGAGGAGCTCACCGCGGTCCTCAAGACGTCGAAGCCGACCGTCTACCGACACATCAACAAACTCAAGTCGCTCGATCTGCTCGAGGAGGTCGGAGGGGTCGCCGACGGAAAGGGCCGCAAGGGGTACCGGCTGCGCTACGGGAACCTCGCGCGAGCCTGGGACTTCACGGAGGCGAACGCGCAGAACGCTCTCCGTCGGTACCGGGAAACAGTGAACCACCTGCAGACGCTCGTCGAGAAGATGGCCCAAGAGGCGACGGCGCGGCCGCTCGCCGCGGTCCGCAGCGCGCCGCGCGAGCGGGGGAGCGTACGGTGAGCGAGCCAGCGGCGAAGCGAGCGCCCGTGACGCTCACGCCGGGCTCGCGGGTGAGGGTCCGATCCGCCGGCCCGGACGACACGGCGATCGAGTCGACCGGCCTGTTCCGGGGGCTCGTGTCGATCGGCGGAGACAACATCCTCGCGATCGAACTCGACGGGAGCGGTGGCGACGAGAAGGGCCGCGTGCGGCTCGTGCCAATCCCGGCGCTGCTCGCGATCGATATCCTCGAGGTCGCGAAACCCGACGAGGAGAAGCGGGCCGAGCCGGCCCAGTCGCCGGGATACTTCCGTTAGTCGGACGGGCTTGCTGGGAGTTCCGTCGCGCCATCGCGCGATTTCGAACCCAGGTCGTCGGCTTCGAAGGCCGACAGGATAGTCCAGACTACCCCACAAGCCCGTGCCCTTCCACGGAAGGCCGTCTATTTGTCCGTTCCGCGGGGGGATGCGACCGGCCGGGAGGCTCGATCCAGATCGAGGCAGTAGTACCGCGCCCCGGCCAGGGGGTTGAACCGGTACGGAGGGATCTCGCGGAATCCGAGCGACCGATACAGCGCCTGGGCCTCGGCCATGGTCGCGAGCGTGTCGAGCACGATCGCCCGGTAGTCCGCCGCGCGGGCCGTCGCAACGATCGCCTCAGCGAGGCGGCGGCCGACCCCGGCTCCCCTCGCGGCGGGTCGGACGTAGAGGCGCTTCATCTCGGCAACCTCGGGCGAGAACGGACGCAGGCCCCCGCACCCGACTGCCCCCTCGTCACCGACGGCCAGCCAGAGCTCCCCGCCGGGAGGCCGGTACTCGCCGGGCAGCGACGCGACCTCCTCGTCGAATCCCTGGAAGCCGAGGTCGACCCCGAGCTCGGCCCGATACTCGCGGAAGAGGAGACGGGCCGCCTCGATCTCCTCCGCGCCCCGGGCGACCACGATCGCGTACCGCGCCGGGCCCATCGCACGTGCCTATCGGTGCGCCGGGGGCCCGGTCTCGGCGGGACGGTACCTGTCGAGCGTCGTCTGGGAGGTCGGGCTCGGGAAGAGGGTCGCGATCGAGTCGGCGAGGAGCTGGATCCGCTGACGCACGTACGGGGTGATCCCGTCGATCTCGCTCAGCCGCTGCGAGAGGGGCAGGTACTTGCGGACCGACGCCTCGAACACGGTCGAGCCGAGCTCTCCGTCGCACCGGCCGCCGCCCGGGCGCTCGGAAGCGCACCGTCCGTCCAACGGAGCTCGTCGGTACGACGCCCCGCACTGCTTGCAGCGGAACCGCTGCGTCGCGTAGCTCTTGAGATTGCCCATGACGTCGCGCAGAAAGTGACCGTTGAGGACGAGGGTGACCGCCTCGGCGACGTCGACGGCGCGGATCTGCGACGTGAGGACGATCGACCGCTCGACCGTGTCCTGCATGCCGCGCTGGCCCCGATACGCCGACCGGACCGGGCCGCCCGCGATGTCGCGGGTGTCGTGGGTGAACCCGTAGCCCGAGAGCGCGCCGGGGCTGCCGAGGCGCTGGCCGATCGTGTCGACGAGCCCTTCGACGTCCTTCGGAGACCTTCGGTCGGCCGCGGCTCGGTAGAGGGCGAGCGGGTAGCGGCTCGCGACGTCGACGTTGTGCGCCTCCTTGTCGACCTCGGTGGGGTCGATGCGGGTGGTCAGGACGAGAGGCTTGTCCATCATCGCGCCCCGGCTCGCGGGAAGGTACGCCCGCGAGAAGTTCACGAGCGCATCGAGGAGCAGCGTGACCGAGTCCTCGTCCCCGTCGCAGTTCCGGCGCTTGGCCGCGTGGAGGAGCGGGTGGGCGAAGCAGGCCTCGGCGTCGGTGAAGCCGACCAGGCGGGCCGCCACGCCACCGGACGTGTGGGGGGCGAGCGCGACCACGATCTGGCCGACGAGGTCGATGGGCCGGTCGGCCCGGTAGAACGGATCGAGGTTGTAGAGGCGGACGAGCTCGTCGTCGACGCACTGCGCGAGGCGGACGAGGTAGTCGCCGCACGACCGCGAGACGACGATGTCCTGCGGGCGGAGCTCGACGAGCTGCTCGGGATCGACGAGCTCGGCCCCGCTCCAGTCGCTCACGTAGCCGAGGGAGCGCAGGCGGGAGATCGGGGTCCCGACCTCCCGGGGCCGGAAGTGGGTGAGCGGTAGGTCGGTGAGATCGAACCGCGCGGTCCCGTCCTGATAGACCGAGACCCCGTGGGACGCTCGGAGGATACCCTTCTCGAGCGCCTCCGGACATTTTCCCGGTGAGGCGAGTCCCTTGACCCCCTTCACCGGGGGGACCTTCGTGAGGTGGAGGCGGTGGATCGCCTCGTTCCAGACCCTCGCGACCGGGAGCTCCTCGGTCGCGACCCGACCGGTCGGATCGGTGTGACCTCCGCAGACGCAGCGGGGCCAGACGGTCGTGCGCGAACACTTCGGGCACTGACGCAGCCCGAGCTCGACCGGCGTGCCGTGGGCCACCGTCTGCCGGGCCGCTTCGAGCACCGAGCGCGTCGGACCGCCCGCCGCCCCGAGCGGGAAGAGGGCATGCACGTTCGGTTGCATCACGCGCTGGTACGCCTTCTCCGGCCGACCGACGCGAGCGCCGATCCGGGACGGGGCCCGAGCTCGCAGGGGCACGCCGGCGAGACGGGACGCGTACGCGAGGGGGTCGAGGTCGACCGGGTCGAGCGGGACCCGGCGCACGAGCAGGGGACCCTCCGGCTCCAGGCCGAGCCCCCCGACGAGCGCCGCGCTCGGGTCCGGTTCGCCGCGCCGGGCCCCGGCGGCGTTCGGTCGCGAGAGGAAGCCCAGCCGCACGAGCGGTTCCCGCCACGACGGATCGTCCGGGATCTCGAGCGCGCCGTCGGCCCACCGGCCGGTCCGCTCGACGAACTCGGAGAGGGCCCGGATCTCGGGGGGCGTGAGATCGTGCCAGAAGAGCGCCCAGCGAGGATGGAGCGGCACGCCGTGGACGCGCGAGACCCGTACGGCGTCGTCGTAGCTCATGACACCAAGGCCTTCGGCCTCCGGGACGCCCGCTGCCCCGAGCTCCTCCACGTGCCAATCGAGGGAGTAGGCGCCGGGGACGAGCGGACGGTTGTTCTCGAGGAACTCCCCGAACGACACGAGCATCTCGCCGAGGTCCACGATCCGCCGAAGGCGCGGCTGGACCTCGCGCGCGCGGTCGGTGTCGTGCACCGCGGTCACGGTCCCGTCGTCGAGCTCGACGATGGGCCCGTCGACCGTGTCGCAGATGCCGATCGCGGTCGCCTTGCCCGGATACTCGAGCTTGACCTGCGTGCCGATCGCGACGAACTCCTGGAGCACGATCATCGTGGCCGGGTTCACCGCGCAGCCGGCGAGGCCGCTCGTCCGGGCGCGACCGTAGACGAGGCGGAAGCCGCCGGGCCGGTTCGGGTGGGCGAGGACCGGGCGGCCACCTACGGCGTCCTGCAGGTACTTCGGCGTGCGGGCGTCGTCCTCGTCGGGGGCGTGGTGGCCGAGCTCGTCGAGGAACTCCCAGCCGTCGATCCCGAGCGCGTCGACGATCTTCCTCAGCTTCGACGCCTTCTGGCACAGCCCTTCGGCGATCACGAGGCACGCCCCTCCGCGGATCCCGTTCGTCGGGACCCGGGTGAGGTTGCGGAACGCGCTAACCTCGACGTCGCCCTCGGTCGCTTCCCCCGATATCGCCACGGGAACGTGCCCGACCACGAGGTCGATCTCGTCGGGGGTCGGGGTGTACTGCAGATGTTGATGGTGCTTGTAGAGCGGGATCTCCTCCCGGAACCGTCCCATCTCCTCGGGCGCGGCGTGGTACGCCGCGAGACCAAGGTCACGACGGACGATGTCGGCGAGCAGGACGCTCAGCGCCTGCGCCGTACCGCCGGCGGCGCGGATGGGACCCGCGTACTGCAGTTCGATGTAGGCGCCGCCGCTCTCCACCGGTCGCAGGTGGACCTCGGCGAGACCTTCGAGCGGTGCGACGAGGATTCCTTCCGTGAGGATCGCGAGACCGACCCGGAGCGCCGCGTCGACGCGCTCGGCGACCGAATCGCCCCGCCGGGGATCGGTCGCGAGGCGTCGTGCGACCGCGACCGCCACCTCCTCCCGGGGCATCCGGCTCGAAAGCTCGCGGATCTCGTCCGAGATCCCCTCGATCTTCAGGTGGGCGAGGAGCTTCTCGACCCGAGAGGCCATGTCCTGCGCCCGGGGGATCTCGGGGGCGAGCTCGGGATCGAACCCCTCTCGGCGGGCCGCGAGGGCCACCGCGTAGGCGCGGTCGACCTGGGCCTCGAGCGACGCGAAGTACTCCTCCACGAGCCCGCGGACCCGATGCCGGATGATAAGCGCGTGCGCCGACCGATCGCGGTCGGTCAGAGGGAAGAGGAAAGGCCCTCGGTGGGACCGCACGTACCTAGGGGCACCCCCGGACGGACGCCGGATCGATCGGAGATCGACCGTTGCTGTGCCGAGGACTGTCTGAAATAGGCGAACATGCGTGGAGTCGGCATGCAGGCCTCCCCTCCCGCGTACCCGCGTACGGCGTATCTGCTCTCGATGATCGGCGGGATCCTGATCCTGATCTTCAGCGTGATCTACGCGCTCCTGATCCTCGCCCTCGCAGGATACGTCGCGTCGTTCGGGTTCGGCTTCGCCTCGGGATTCCTCATCGCGCTCGCCGTGGTAGCGCTCATCTTCGGCGTCCTCGTCTTGTTCTTCGCGATGCGGCTCAAGAGCAACCCGGGGAGCGCTCGGGTCTACGGGGTCGCGATCCTCGTGCTCGCGCTCATCAGCTTCTTCGGAGGAGGAGGGTTCTACATCGGGGCGATCCTGGCGCTGGTCGGCGGCATCCTCGCGATCATTTGGACCCCGCCGGCGCCCGCGTACAACCCGGCGATGATGGGCCAGCCGATGGGAGGGGCCCCGGGCTGGGGCGCCCCCGCGCCGCCTCCACCGCCGGCCCCCGGTCAGAAGACCTGTACTTACTGCGGTGCGGCGGTCGCGCCCGGTGCGCAATTCTGCGCGAAGTGCGGCGCGGCCGTATCCCCGTAACCGCTCGCAGGACGATCTGGTCTGGAATCGACGCGCTCACCGTTCCGTTCTACGGACCCTGGCCACCTCGCTTCGCGAGGCGCTAGCCGCCGCTTGGTAGGCGGAACCCGCACCATGCACGCCGAAGTGCGTGCGGCTGTCCTCCAGGCGGTTCGTCCAACAGATCCGGCGGACGATCGGCGGCAGTTTGAGGCAGAGCGCGATCGGCACGACGTAGAAGAGTCCGAGGGTCTGGAGCTCGTCCGCGAACGTCGATGGCTGCGTCCCAATTTTTGAGCGTTCATTCCGACGCGAGCGCGTCGTCCCGGACGATGGCGGGAGCGAGCCGGCTCTGGACGCTGGAAATGGGGATCCAGGGCACGAACGGTTCCGGCCCGGTGGTCGGACTCGGGGGACCTTCCGTTCTACGGAACTTGTTCGTAAATTACCTCGAAGGAGCCGATTGCGGCACAGCGAGATCGAACTCCGACCGATTTAGGAACAGTCCGGGTTCGACAGGCGGTCCGGGTCGAGCCACAGAGGGAGTCTAGGCTGGAGGCCGGAGGAAGTCCGGCAGGATGTTGGAGTGCCAATCGAAACAGAATCAGGCGGGAGCTTCTGGGGCTCTCCGAATGCGAAGGCGCACAAGTATCATCCCGGCGATGCCGGCTGCCAAGATCGGGGCGCCAATCATCGCCGCTATCAGTCCGAGCCAGACCAGGGGGTTGTCCCAGAAAGGAGCGGCCATACCGCAAAGCACACCGCGCTGACAACTTCGAGCATAAGAATAGACTGCGACGGTCAAGTACCCGACCCAGCCAAGGCCGAGGGCTACTAGCGCCCCTCCGCCTGTAACTGCCCAAACGCGCAGCCTCATGCGAACGAATCAGGCCCAATAGAGGGTCACGCTGTTTGAGACGGCGTTCACCTTCTCGTCGCAGTACGAGTTTGGATACGAGATTTGCCAGCTGGGGGAGCCGAGAGTGGAAATCGGGGTGAACGTCTCCTGCGTTGGGGACGGCCACAGCCCCGCGTTGCAGTTACTGCTCGGGTAATCGTAGACCTCTTCCACGATGAAGTCGTAAGGCATGGTACTTCCCAGTGGCTCGTTATACATGCTCGTCGCGTATCCGGTGTTCTCGTCGTACGCTTGGGCTTCCCACTCTGACCCGCCGGCCTGCATATCGTTCACATCCAAGTAGATGT